>DASXMJ010000168.1 GCA_036495685.1 Candidatus Binataceae bacterium
ATTCCTGACAAGTCTTTCGCCACTTCTTTAACTCCGCTGGTATTCGCCTCGAAAGTTAACTCCCGTTGCTTACTGCTGACGGAAAGGTGGATTTCCCCCCGAAGTAGCACTCAATGGTCTCCACTTTCCCGTCTCTGAGCCGGAAATACTCTACATTCCGGAATGATTTACCGTTCTTTGTGTGGCAAAGATACTTCACAAACGCCTCGTTGCCGCTTCCGAACACCTGCTCCAGATCAAATCGATCGATGAAGTTAACCTGTGTATCCCAGCATTGCGTTTTGAAAGCGCTCTTACTGATGTGGTCGTCGCCGGCCGCGCTCGTGAAGGTAAAGTTGTCGGCCATCAGGGCCTCAAATTGACCCTGGTCCTTTTTCTCCCATGCCCTATACCACCTCCGGACAATTTCTTCGTATGTCGTGCTCGGCTCCGTACCTGCGCGCGCCCGCGCCGCTACCAAGAGCCCCGCCGCTGCAGCCAGTGCGCAAGCTCCCGATTCAAGCGCCTTCCGCCGTGATACTCCGATCCTTGTCATGTCCATCCGCCTTTCCAGCTCTTGGGTTAGTGGCTTGGAGCCACGCTATCGATCGGCGACCCCGTATCATTTCGCCCTTCGGCGCCGTTTTGGGACTCTTGCCGAAATTCCCGATGGCCCGGGTGGCGCGGAACGCGGCGATGGTTGGAACAGCAGCTCGATGTATCGCCGCAGATGATCAATGCACTGCGCCGCAATCGCAGCACCACCCCGGGCCTTGGCCAGGATGAACGCGCCCTGGAGGGCGGCCTGGGTGTAGAGAGCGAGACTTTCGGCGGTCCATTCGGGGCGCATGCCGCGCTGCCGCATCGCCTCTTCAATGTCGGCCAGCAGTGTTGCCGCGTGCCCGCTGATGCTCCGGTTGCATGCCTCGCGGATCGCCGGGTGCGTGTCGTAGACCTCCTGCACCATCGTCCCCGCCAGGCAGGTAAAGTCGGGCAACTCTCCCGTCAGCAGCGCCTTACGAAAGTCCACATAGGCCAGCAACCGCTCCAGCGGGTCGGCTAGCTGGTGGTAGGACGCGGAGCCAAACTGCGCCTCCGTGCCCTCAATCCAATAGTCGGCCGCGGCCAGCGCCAGTTCGTCCTTGCTGTCAAAGTGGTGGAAGAAGCTTCCTTTGGTCAGACCAGCCGCCTCGCAGACGTCCTCAACCCGCGTGGCGGTATATCCCTTGACGCGGATCACCCGGATCGCAGCCTGCAGGAGTTTGGTTTTCGATTCGTGTCTCGCTTCGGCTATCGGCATCTTGGTACCAACCAGTGGGTATGCGTGTACTATATTGACTGGTTGGCACGCTGATCAAGATGAATCTTTGCTAACCGCCCAGTTCTTTCGTCTTCGAATTTCAACTCACAGCAGCGCAGGTCTACATCAATGGCGGACGATAGATTGGAGTTCGCGATCTCTTGAGCCCTGGTCATTCTGAGGTCCCGGGCAGTCGTTCTGGAGGAGCGATAAATCGCCGTCACGCATCGAGGAGCGTTTTGGGCATATGAGCGACAACACCGAAGCGATCGCGCTACTGCCACACTGCATGACAGAAGCTCTGGATCAACTGCTTCCGGGTGAGGTCTACGTCGCCACGGGAGGCTCTCAGAATTGCGCCGCCTGGGGTGAAATCCTTACCGCAACAGCTCGCACCCGAGGAGCGATTGGCGCTAGACAAAACCGCTGTGCGGCAAAAACCGTT
>DASXMJ010000169.1 GCA_036495685.1 Candidatus Binataceae bacterium
AGTTTCTAACCTGGCTCGCGCAGTTTTCGTCGCGAAACCCGGTTTCGCGCAGCGTCATCATGCGCCCGCGTCTTTGACGGCGCTGCGCGTGCCCTCCGGTCTGCTCTCTGCGGCGGCCCGACATTGCGCGCTTATCGGAGCGCGCTTGTCGGGCTCGGGCTCGCGATGTGTGCCGTGCTGCGACGTGGTTTGTATCGCAGGCCGTTGATACGCGCTCCGCTGCGACTATCGATTTGACACGTCGGCGCAGCGACCCTAGACTCCGACTCGGGCGGGCGTAATTCAGTGGTAGAATGCCAGCTTCCCAAGCTGGACGTCGCCGGTTCGACCCCGGTCGCCCGCTCCACGATTTTCCCTTGTAAAATCAGCGGTTTGTGACGATCGGCGGCTTGCACCGCGAACGTTCGGTGCGTTCGCGGCAGCCATTTTCTGGCATTTTTCTGGCGAAATTTGCGGGAACTTGGCGGAAAGCTGGTGAGCTAGAGTGCCAACACGCTCGGGTCTTCGTGACCATCGCGCGTAGTGACGGATGATCATTTCGAGAGTCGTGTGGCCCATCTGGTGCGCGACGTACTGCGGATTTTCTCCGCGCGAAAGTTGCAGCGCGGCATAGGTGTGTCTGCACTGATAGACTGTGCGCCGCCGCAGAGAAGCCTTCACGAGAATTCGTTTCCAATTGCGATCGCGGAAGTTGGTCAGATCGATCGGCCCGCCAGTGTCGTTCACAAACACGAGATCGCCGCGAAGCTGGGTGCGAGCGCGTTGCTCCTGCAGCTCGTCGTTGCTCCTGCAGCTCGTCAACGACCAGCGCGAGCATAGAGTGGAATAGTAATCGACCCGCTTAGGGACTTCAGCGAGGCAGCGCGAGACGAACTCGGAACATTGCGACCATTCTAGTCAAGACGTTCGCTGGTTGTCCAGTTGGTGTAGCCGACGGGGCGAGGGGGTTCAGGTGCTGATAGTGTATGACACAAAGCAGCGGCGTCAGGCGCACAGTCTGGGTATGGCGCCCCGTCAAACGCCCATCTGCGTGAGCGGCGTCAAAAAGTGGGCATCGTGCCGCCGTCAAGAATGTAATCTGCGCCAATAACGAATCCTGCTCGATCTGAAGCGAGAAAACATACTAACTCGGCCACATCCTCAGGCGTGCCTGGCCGCCCAACGGGAATGCCTCCCAGCATGTCCATGATCTGTTGGCGGGCGGCCTCCTCGCTGACACCGGTTCCCTTTGAGATGTCCAGGATCATTCCATGGGCCCCTGAGGTTTCGATGAAACCAGGTGAGATCATCGTGACGCGCACGCCGTTTTTCGCCACTCCCCTTGCGAGACCTTTGCTGTAAGTGCTTAGAGCTCCCTTGGCTGCTGCGTAGGCCAATGTCGAATTGGAGAATGGCATACGGTGGGCGATCGAGGAGATGTGGATAACCGCCCCCGACCTGCGTTCGATCATGCCGGGAATGAAGATGCGGTCTAGTCGAACGGCCGCCAGCAGGTTGAGTTCAAGTATCTCCTGCCAATCTTCGTCCGAGAGCACTTCGAAGCCGCCGGGCCTGGTTTCGGTTCCGCCCACATTATTGACAAGAACGTCGAGTCCGCCCCACTCCTGGCGAATACGATCCGCCACCGATCGTACACCGGAAGCGGTGGCAAGATCCGCCTGCACAAAGAGATCGGCCGTTTGATCATGGAGCGATGGAGAGCGGGCGGTCGTGGCGACAAGGGCGCCGCTTAGTTGAAAGCGGCGTACGATAGCCTCTCCCACACCCTTCGTGCCGCCCGTTACCAGAACACGTTTATCTTTGAACTCCTCGTTAGACAGAGAAAAGGGATAGCTGTTCGTCATGATCGATTCTCCTATCAAAGACGATCGTAGTCGGATCTCGAAAGGCACCCGCTGAAGACTTTCAGATCGGGCCCTGGATCAATTGCCTAACTACTTGTCTCAGGTCAGGGGGTTTGTAGAACTGATGTCGCCGGTAAATCTCCGCGCATTTGTCGTCCAGGGTCTTGATCTTCTCAAACACCTTGGGTGCGACCTCCCGGACCTCGCTCATTCGGCCCCGGGCGAATAGAAGGTTATCCGGATCGACGTAACCTTCCTGGATGAAGCCGCGGGTCTTCTTTGCACATCGGCATGGGTTCGATTTGTTTACCAGTCCGCACTTGTCGTTCATGAAGTTGCGTAGGTCTCGACGCGCGCGGCTCAGTCGCTGACGAAAATTCTCCGTTGTGATTTCCAACACCTCGGCGCCCACCGCGTCGCTCACTGCGAAAATCTCGCCCAGGATGTACGTCAATCGCTGCTCGCGATCGAGGCAAAGCAGCATACCCGAAGTGCAGGCAAGCATAACTTCAGTCACGAGCAGGTTCGTGTCCGGCGATGCGCCTTTCGGATCCGGCAGCTCAAGGTCAGGGGCGTTATCTATTGCATCGCCGTAAGCTGAAAAGGTCGTTATCTTCAGCTCTTCTCGGCCCCGCTTCATGTTGAGCAGGTGATTGAAGACCACCCGATAAAGCCAGGTGCGGAAGCTGCTTCGACCCTCGAACGAAGAGAGCCGGGTCACCACTTTGACGAGGATCTCCTGGGTTGCATCCTCGGCATCCTGCGGATGGTAGAGCATGCGGAGCGCGATGTTGTAGATCCACCCTTGATGGCGCTCAATTAGATGTTCGAGTGCCTCGCGGTCGCCCGAGCGGGTGCGCATCACGAGAGCTTGATCCTCGTGATCGGTGGGTGCGTTGTCGGCCAAAGGATTATTAGTGCTCATCACACACCTCTTTGCTGTCCGCATGCTCTCGTCCGCTCCTTCAGGGCGTATGAGGCATGTGCGAGAAGTGACAGCTCACAATCTTCCATTGCGTGCCCTGTTTGACAAAGACCAAGGTGGTTCGGCCATGGGCGGCTATCGGCTTGCCGTCCTTAGTGGCACCCGTAAACATGTCGTAAGCATTCACTATCCCCACAATATCGTTGTACACGCGGCAGGATGGCTGCCGAAAGCCGAAGCTTATCGAGGCGATACCCTCGAAAGCCTCGTTGAGAAACTTGGCAAAAAGAGGCTTGCCGTCGAACCGATAGGGAACGGTATCAAACACCTCGACGTCGTCTGAAAGCATGTCGAGCACGGTTTTGATATCGCGCTGGTCGAAGGCGTCGGCGAATTTTTGCGCCAGGGTCTGAATTTCATCAACGCTCATGGTCGTATCCTCCTCTCTATTTCATTAGACCCGCGCCGCGACCGAGTGTGACAGAAGCGCCGAGACTTCGGTCACCGAAAGGGCGGGGAGGGGAGCATTGCTCGGTTAATCTGAGCCGCCCACGGTGGTGGAGGACCGATTGGTGGAGTCGAAGAACCCTCCGGCTGAATTTAGGGTCTGATGCCCAAAATAATGCGCAGCAAGCCTGCCACCACACCGCCTATTTACTCGTTCGGCCCCTGCAGCCGATCACGGTTCCTTCACATTGTGATTTCCTGCTGATTACTCAAGATGCCGCGCGATGATCGTAAGCTATTGATTCACGCCACGGCTCAGGCGCAAAGAGCAGCCGACTACATCCTTAACCGAAGCTCTTTGTTTCCGACGAACGATTTCCCGCAACGTTCGGAAAATATAGCGATTGAAAAGAAGTCCGACGACTTCGTTTCGAACAGGTTTCACTAGGTGGGCTAGATCTATGATTCGTTGCGGCGCTCTGCTCATCGATTTTCGCTCACGCGCTTAATGCGCCGCTGTGTCTTCTTGTCTTCTTAGAAGAAGACAAAGGCTCGCACCACGACGTTCTTGCGGCAGGGAGCGTCGGCGGGCGCGGTTGGGTCGATGCAGGCACTGTGGAAAGACCAGCGCGAGACGGAGCCGTCGGTGACCGAGTCGTAGCACTTGAGCATCGAGACCTCGGTCGGCTTCTGCTGGGGAAACCAGTACCACTCGTGGCCGGGGCGGTAGGTGAAGCGGGTGGTCTCGCCGACGCGATCGTCGTAGACGCGGTAGTTGGTGATATACGGCTGGTCAGCAAAAGAAGGCCAGGCACAGAGCACGAACGGGAACTGGCCCACGGTCTCCATCGGCTTGGCGAGGTTGATCGACATGAACCGCCGCGACATCTTCGCGTCGGCCTGCGCCGGGGTGCAGTGCTGCTGACGTCCGAAGTTCCGCAGGTTCTTCGTGAGCAGCTCGCGGCAGCGCACGCGGCCGCTGTTGTCGTTCAGATCGTTATGTACGATGTTGGCGTAGTTCGCGTTTACACCCGGATTCTTGTGGTCCTGATCCTCTGTGCGGTCGCCCTTGTAGTCTTTGTCAAAGACGTCGTGGTTCTAGACGAGCGCATCGGTCGCGCCTGGGAAAAAGTCCAAGAGGAGCTTCTCGATCTCAGGATAG
>DASXMJ010000170.1 GCA_036495685.1 Candidatus Binataceae bacterium
CATCGCGGAACAGTGTTCGCGCTGCGGGTGCAACTGACCGTGGTCCTCAGCGAACCAACCGAGCAAGGTCCCCGGGCAGCGGCGCGGTTACCTTGATGTGACCGCTTGCCGGCGAGTCCAACGCGATCTCCGCGAGATGGAGCCAGAAGCGATCCTCCGGCAAAGCCGCGACTTCTGGGCCACCGTAGAGTAAGTCTCCCACAATCGGAAAGCCCGCACTCGCCAGATGGAGCCGAATCTGATGGCGGAGGCCAGTGCGCGGCACCACCCGAATCATCGTGGTGGATCCGACCCCGCGCACCGGCTCCACTAGGGTAGCGGCAGGCCGGCCTGCGCGTTTTCGGTCCTCAGTATCGGGGTCTCCGAGCATCATCTTGCGAGAGTTTGCCCGATGATGGGCGATGGGAGAATTCAGTTCCAGGCGCGAGGCCAGGTGTCCGGCAACCAGTGCCTGATAGACGCGCACTATTTTTCCGGCACGGATCGCGCCGCGCAGGACGGTGAACGCTTCCGGAGTCCGCGCTATTAGCAACGCGCCCGAGGTACCGTTGTCGAGCCGATGGACCAGGCCGCCTTCGCGCGGTGTATTGCCCGCCGCCGCGGTTTCCGGAAAGCGTGCCACCATGGCGTTCATGACCGTATTGGACTCGCCGGCGAGCAGCGGATGACACGGCATGCGGCCCGGCTTGTTGACCACGATCAAGGCGCGGTCGAGGTAGAGTCTCTCGATGGCCAGCTTGGGGTTTGGCTCGATTGAATTCGCACGAAGTTCGGCGACGACTTCGACGCGATCGGTCGGACCCACAACCTGGGCTTTGTCCAGCCGAGCGCCATTGACCCGCACCATCCCGCGAACGATCAGCTCCTGTGCGGCACGCCGCGAGGGTGCGCGACCAGTCAACACCAGATAGCGGTCGAGGCGTTCTCCGGTATCGGATGGCACGACCGGCTATTTTGGTGCTGACGGCGCCGCGGGGGAAGATGCGGGCGAAGGCGCAGCGAGGCGGTGGTAATTCGGAAATTCCAGATAGGACGCGAACAGCAGGACGCCCAACAGGATGAGCGCGGCGACGATGTCCATCACCCCGAGCCTGGTGGCACCGCGTTGCGATTTGAAACGTCCGGCAATGGTCATGCAGTCTCCCTCTGCGGCGACCGGAGCGACCCTCGAGGCTTACCCTTGGGCCTGCGCGGCGCTGCGCACGGCCGAGTTGACCGCGCCGCGTCCCGCGTTGAGGGGCAGGCCAAAGAGCCGCCGCAGCTCGCGCCCGGTCAGCGATTGTTCCGCGGCCGCGATTTGCAGCGGGTTACCACGGGCAACTATCGCACCGCCCTCATCTCCGCCGCCGGGACCTAAATCCAACACGTAGTCGGCGTGCGCGATGAACTCCAGATTGTGCTCAATCACCACCAGCGCGTTGCCTTCGGCGACGAGTTTGGCCAGCACCCGCAACAAGCGGCGCACATCGGTGGAGCTCAGTCCGGTGGTGGGCTCATCGAGCAGAAACATTCGCGGCAGGCTTTTGCCCTTCGAATTAAGCGGATTCGGCTCCAGGTCCGCGAGCAGAAAGCGGGCCAGCTTGAGACGTTGCGCCTCACCACCCGACAGGTTCGAGGTGGTTTGTCCCAGGCGCAGGTACCCCAAACCCACCGAAGCGAGCGCATCGAGGCGCTTGACGATTTGCGGATGCGCCCCGAAAAACGTTCGCGCATCGTCGATGGTGAGATCGAGCACCTGGTTAATGTTAAGCCCACGGTAGCGGATCGCGAGGATCGCGGTTTGAAAGCGGCGTCCGTCGCACACCTCACACTTCACTTCGAGGTCGGCCATGAAGTGCATCTCGATGGTCACGGTTCCGGTGCCCGCACATCGTTCGCAGCGGCCCCCGGCGATGTTGAAGGAAAAGTGTTTCGCCTGGATTTTCTGACGCCGTGCTTCCGCAGACGAGGCGAACAGCTTTCGAATCTCGTCGTAGATTTTCAGATAGGTCGCGGGATTCGAGCGCATCGAGCGCGCCGGTAACTCCTGCCCCAGGTGGATGATGTCGCCGAGCTGGTCGAGTCCGTCGATGCGATCGCATTGGCCCGCCTCGGCGGCTTCTCCGCGCCGTCTGAGCCAGTGGTTGTACAGCACGTCTTCGACCAGGGTGGATTTACCGGACCCCGACACGCCGGTGACGCATGTCATCCTGCCCAGCGGGATGGCCGCGTCGAGGTCGCTCAGGTTGTGCTCGCGCGCGCCGTAGATGCGCACGGCTGGGTCGCGTTTGCTGAAGCGGCGCTCATGCGCGATCGCGCGCATCAGCAGAACCCGACCTGCCTTGCTAGCAGCGCTGGCCAGCCGGGTCGCCGCCGGCGGTGCCGCGTGGATGAGGCGGCCGCCTTCGCTGCCTCCGCCCGGGCCTAGTTCGATCACAAAATCCGCGCCTTCGATCATGGCCGGATCGTGCTCGACGACCACCACGGTGTTCCCGAAGTCGCGCAGGCGTTGCAACACGCCGAGCAGGCGGCGCGCATCCGCAGCGTGAAGACCAACGGTCGGTTCATCAAGCGCATACAGCGTGCCGATCAGCAATGAGCCGAGCGCGCTTGCGAGGTGGATTCGCTGTGCCTCGCCCCCGGAGAGCGTGCGAGCCTGACGTTCTAGGGTGAGGTAACCGAGGCCAACGTCGATCAGGTAGCCGACGCGATTTCGGAGTTCACCAATAACCACCTCGACGCGATCGTGTACGCTCTTCATCCCTGCGAGCATCTCAAGCCATTGGGCAAGATCGCGCATTGCCATCCGTCCCACGTCGGCAATGGTCTTACCTTCAATCCAGACGTTGAGGGCCTCGCGCTTGAGCTTGGCCCCGTTACAGACCGGGCAGGGAACAAAGCGGCGATATTTTGCGAGCAGGATGCGCACGTGAGTTTTGTAACGGCGCCCTTCCAGCCATTTGAAGAACCCATGCACCCCCGGCCAGCGATCCGGGTCCCATCCGTCGTGTGGCCCCGGGTCGCCGTCCAGCAGCCAGGCGCGCTCTTCATTGCTCATCTCGCGAAACGAGACGGCGGTGCGAACTTTTCGTCTCCGCGCCAGCTTGAGCATCCAATCGTTCATTTCGCGGTACGCGGGAGTTCGCCAGGTTGCGATCAGCCCTTGCCGAAGAGAGAGATTGGGGTTGGGGATGACCTTTTCCAGGTCGAGTTCGACGGTCCGCCCAAATCCTTCACATTCGGGGCACGCGCCGATCGGGCTGTTGGAGGAGAATAGGGCGGGCACCGGCTCCGGGTAGGCGATTTGGCAGTGCGAGCAGTTGAACCGGCGGTCGAAGTCGCTGGTCTCGACTGGCCGGAAGGAGCCGTTGTCGCGCTCAATCTTGACGACCCGCGCCCGGCCCGTGCCAAGATAAAAGGACTTCTCCAATGCCTCGCGCATCCGCTCGGAATCTCCGAGTCCGGCGATCGCGACGCGATCGACCACAACGGCCATTGGCCCGGACATGCTGCGGCGGCCGTCGGCGAATTCCACGGTTTCGACGATGGCGTTTTGATCGTAAACGCGATGGTAGCCGTTCTGGATGAGATAGTTGGCGGCATCGGCGAGCGTTCGCGAGCCGATGTCGAAAGGCGCCAGAAACAGATACATCCCGGGCACGTTCAGCAGCCGCTCGGCCGCGCCAGCAACGGTGTCGCGCGTGACTTCGCCGCCGCATTGCGGGCAGATGGTTCGTCCAATCCCGGCGAACAGCAGGCGCAGGTAATCGCTGATCTCGGTGACAGTTCCAACTGTCGAGCGCGCATTCTTGATCGTGTTCTTTTGCCGCAGCGCGAGCGCCGGCGGGATTTCCGAGATCGAATCGACATCGGGGCGATCCATGCGTTCCAGAAACAGCCGGGCGTACGTGGAAAGGCTCTGCACGTACCGGCGCTGGCCCTCTGCATAGAGCGTGTCGAATACCAGGCTCGATTTACCCGATCCGGAGACGCCGGTTACCACGCTGAGTTTGCGATGCGGAAGCTCGAGCGAGATGTTCGCAAGGTTGTGGGTACGCGCCCCGCGGATGATGATTGAGCGGTCCAAGCGGTTGTCCGGGGTTTATCTGGGATCCGAGAGGGGGCGGGCTTTTTTCTTGCGCTCGCCCGGATATTCGTCGGCGACCTCCCCGTACAATTCGCGCAAACGCAGATCGAATTCGGCCCGCAAGAGACGTTCCTTGCCCTCGCGGTCCGGTTGCGCAAAGTGAGCCAGCTGGCGCAACTGCATTTCCAGCTGCTGCATCAGCCGATTTCGCGCGATGAGGTACTGATAGCCATTCATCGGTCGCTCCACGGGAGCAAATTCCAAAAGTTAAAGATACAGGGTATCCTTTTTTGTGCAGATAACCTACCGTGTCGGACTCCCACACGCTTCAAGTTTCGACATCCACGCCGCCCCGGTTACGGGTGTGGCCGGAACCCGGCATCATCCATGGATTTCTCGGGCGTCTTGGCGGACGGAGCACGGGTGCTTACGAGTCGCTCAACCTTTCGCACTTCGTGGGGGACGATCCGCGAGCGGTGGCGGACAACTGGGAGCGGCTGCGCGGCACGCTGCCCGAGAGCATCGTCTTTTCGCGCGTGAACCAGGTCCACGGCAATGCGGTGCGGGTCGTGACTCACGCGGATGCGGCGACGCGTCCGCGCGCCGACGGCATGGTGACACGCGAACCGGGGATAATTCTCGGAATTTTTACCGCCGATTGCGTCCCGGTTCTGATGGTCAGCGGCCGGCCGCAGGTAGCATGCGCGCTGCACGCGGGCTGGCGCGGAGTGCTGGCGGGGATTGCCCCCGCTGGCGTGCGGAGGATGGAAGAACTGGGCACTCCGGCGAGCGCAATCCGGGTCGCGCTCGGTCCCTCGATTGGGCCCTGCTGCTTTGAAGTCGATGCCGAACTTGCCGGGCGTTTTGTGCGGGAAATTCCAGGCTCCGCGCTCCAGGCACGCGACGGCAAGCCGGATAAGGCGTTTCTCAACTTGCGCGGGATCATTTGTGATCAGCTAATCGCAGCCGGCGTTCCCGCCCACGCCATTACCAACTCGGGTCCCTGCACCCGTTGCGCGAGCGATCAATATTTCTCGCGGCGCGCGGCGGCGGGGGTTACCACGGGACTGCAAATGAGCTTTGTCGGCTTTGCGCCGTGAGCGGCAATGAGTACGCGTAAGCGGCGCAGCAAACGTTCCGCGGGGGTGATGAGGATGGTGCGCAAACCGCTGGCCCCGCCAACGCGCGTGGAAGACGGTCTCACCAAGTATCAGCGCGCGCGCGAAAAGGCGCGCCTGCGCCGCGAGGAAGACTCCTGATGAGCACGCCGGTCGCCGCTGAGATTCGGGTTGGAATCATCGGCGCAGGGCATATCTGCCAGACGCACTCGCTGATGCTGCGGCGGATCAGCGACCGTACCAACGGCAGCGTGCGGGTCATCGCAGTCGCCGACCGCGAGGCCAAGGCCGCGGAGAACCTTGCGGCGCGTTGGCCGCAAGCGAGGGCGCTGGCCAGCACCGCTGAAGTAATCGCGGACCAAACTGTTGACGCAGTGTGGATCTGCACTCCCACCGCGCACCATCGCGAGGCCTGCCTGATGGCAGCGCGCGCCGGAAAGCACATCTTCTGCGAGAAGCCGCTTGCGATGACGGCGGCCGACGCGCAGGAGATGGCCAGTGCCATCCATTCCGCGGGAGTCATAAGCCAGGTCGGCCTGGTGCTGCGTTTTTCTCCGGTATACACGGTCATCCGCGCGCTGGTTTCCGAGCCCAGCGCGGGAGCCGTCCTCGCGGTGACGATGCGCGATGACCAGGACTTCCCGATCCGCGGGGTTCACAACAGCGCCTGGCGCAACGATCCTTCTGTTACCGCCGGCGGTACGCTGGTCGAGCACAGCGTGCACGACTTCGACCTGCTGACCTGGATGTTCGGGCCCCTGCGGCGCATCTACTGCCGCACCCGAAACCTCAACGGCGCCTCCGGTATTGAAGATTTCGGCGCCACTCAAATGGAATTCGCAGCCGGGTTTCACGGGCAACTAACCTCGGTGTGGCATCGCATGATCGGACGGCCGAGCAATCGGCGCCTTGAAATCTTTGCGGAGAGCCTGTTTCTCGCCTGCGACCATGATTCAAGCGGGCCGATCGTGGTTCAACGCGCCAGCGCAGCCCGCGAGGAGATCCTAAGCGAAGCAAAGGTGATGGAGCGGTTTACGCAAATCCTGCTGTCAGAACGCCCCTATCTCTCTCCCCTCAAGGATTCCTTCGCGCTACCCTATGCTCTCGAAGATGGCGTGTTCCTTGCCGCGCTGCGCGGGGAATGCAAAGCGGATCCGGCATTTGCCGAGGGCATCAAAGCGCAGCAACTGGTGGAAGCCGCCTATGCATCTTCGCGCCAGGGTTTACCGGTCGCGGTGCAAATTTAAAGTAAGAGATCAATTTTACGCCAAGGAACCTAACCCATGGTCGACTTCCAGCTGAGCGAGGAGCAACAGATGATCCGCGACACCGTCGGCGCGTTTGCGCGCGATGAAATCCGGCCGGCGGCGCGTCTTGCCGACGAAAATGCAAAGATTCCACCCGAGTTGACCGAAAAGATCTGGCAACTCGGGCTGGTGCGCGGCGCAATTCCCGAGACCTACGGCGGCGACGGTGGCGAGCGCTCAGCGGTCACCGGCGCGTTGGTCGCCGAGGAGCTCGGCTATGGCGATCTGTCGATCGGGCTCCATGCGCTGGCGCCGCGCCTATTCGCTTATCCGATCATGGAGATGGGTACCGCAGAGCAGAAGACCGCCTATCTCAAGCGCTTCACCGCACCGACTTTTGTCCCCGCGACGGCAGCGTTAATGGAACCGTGCTGGGACTTTGACCCGACCGAACTTGCGACCGCCGCGCAGCGCGAAGGTTCGGCCTTCGTTCTCAATGGACGCAAGTGCGTGGTGCCGCTGGCCGCGGAGGCCGAGGTCGTCTTGGTCTATGCGAAAAACGGTTCCGGTAGCGGACTTGAGGGCGTGGACGCGTTCGTGGTCGCACGCGACAACCCGGGGCTAAAAATAAGCGACCGGGAACAGAATATGGGCCTTAAGGGTCTGGCAACCTACGAAATCGCGCTCGACCAGTGCCGAGTCTCGGCGGATGCGCGCCTAGGCGCAGACAAGGGGATTGAGTTCTCGCGCTTGATGAGCGAGTCACGGGTGGCGTTTGCCGCAATGGGAGTGGGCGTGATGCGCGCGGCGTTCGACTACGCACGTGACTACGCCAAGGAGCGCAAGGCCTTCGGCGTGCCCATAGCGACCAAGCAGGCAATCGCCTTCATGCTCGCCGACATGGCGATCGAGATCGATTCGGCCCGCCTGCTGATATGGGAAGCGGCCGCGCGACTCGACAAGGGCCACGACGCTCTCAAGGAAAGTTATCTGGCAAAGAACTACCTCGCGGCAAGCGCGCTGAAGGTAACCGACAATGCCGTTCAGGTCCTCGGCGGACACGGCTACATCCGCGAACATCCGGTCGAAATGTGGCTGCGCAACGCGCGTGCGATGGCCGCGCTCGATGGCGTAGCGACGGTCTAGGAGATCCGCAGACGATGATTGATTTCGAACTCGAACCCCAAGTTGTCAGCCGCTTGCAGATGTATCACGCGGTTGCAGAGAACATGATGCGGCCGATTTCGCGCGAATACGACGAGCGCGAACACGAGGACCCGTGGCAGTTCTTTGAGACCATGTGGCAGGCGCAGTCGCTCAACGACGTTGGCCCGGGGGCGCAAAGCTCAGGCAAAGAACAGCAGGCGGGGCCAAAGTTGCGCAATCTCAACACCGTCATCACCACCGAAGAGCTTTGCTGGGGTGACGTAGGTCTTTTTCTGGCCACTCCCAATAGCGGATTGGGCGGTGCCGCAGTGATGGCGGCCGGGACGCCGGAGCAGAAAGCGCGTTTCCTCAAGCGCTTTGGTGAAGGCAAACCCAAGTGGGGCGCGATGGCGATCACGGAGCCGGCGTGCGGCTCTGACTCGGCGGCGGTCACCACCAGCGCAACCCGCGACGGTGACGATTGGGTGATCAACGGGACCAAGATTTTCTGCACCGCAGGCCACCGCGCGGTCGACAAGTCGGAAGGCTTCGTCGTGGTGTGGGCGACGGTCGACAAGAGCGCCGGGCGGGCCGGAATAAAACCCTTCGTGGTCGAACACGGAACGCCGGGAATGCAGGTCACGCGACTGGAGCAGAAGCTGGGCATCCGCGCATCGGACACGGCGGCGATCATTTTCGACAATTGCCGGGTACCGGCCAGCAATCTCCTGGGCAGCGCAGAGGTGAAGCGGGAGGGCGGGTTCAAGGACGTGATGGCCACCTTCGATGCAACGCGTCCGATTGTTGCCGCGATGGCAATCGGGGTGGGACGGGCAGCACTCGACTTCGTGCGCAATTTTCTCAAGGAACAGAACGTGCCAGTGCGCTACGGGCTCTCGCCGCGCCGACTTAGCGTCGTAGAGCGTGACTTCATGGAGATGGAGGTTCAACTGCAAGCGGCGCGGCTGCTGACCTGGCGGGCGGCCTGGATGATGGACATGGGCCAACGCAACAACCTGGAAGCATCGATGGCCAAGGCGAAAGCGGGGCTGGTGGTTACGCAGATCACCCAGAAGGCGGTCGAGCTGCTGGGTCCGCTCGGTTATTCGCGCAAGCTGCTAGTAGAAAAATGGATG
>DASXMJ010000171.1 GCA_036495685.1 Candidatus Binataceae bacterium
GACAATGCCGTAGGCTTTGGCCTGCTCTGCGGTCATGATGAAATCGCGTTCCACGTCTTTTTCGATCCGTTCAAGCGGCTGGCCAGTGTGGAACGAAAGAAGCTTATTGAGGGAATCGCGGGTGCGCAGAATCTCGCGAGCGTGGATATCGATGTCCGTTGCCTGGCCCGAGAGGCCGGACATCCAGGGTTGGTGAATCAGAACTCTGGAATTCGGCAAGGCATACCGCTTCTTCGGAGTGCCCGAAACAAGAAGCAAAGCCGCAATCGAGGCGGACTGGCCGATGCAGTAAGTGACCACGTCGGGCCGAACGAACTGCATCGTGTCATAAATCGCCATTCCCGCGGAAATCGACCCGCCCGGCGAGTTGATGTACACCGAGATGTCGCGCTCAGGGTCTTCGGATTCGAGGAACAGCAATTGAGCGGTGACAAGGTTGGCGACATGGTCGTCGATTGGCGTGCCGATGAAAATGATGTGGTCTTTCAGCAGCCGGGAGTAAATATCGTACGCTCGTTCGCCCCGGTTGGTCTGTTCAACCACCATCGGTACGAGCGTTGTGGCACGCGGACTTGCGTCGTCAGTATGTCTCATTAGGAATTTGTTTGCGCGCTGAGGACCCCGAACCAGCTTTTACTTTTCACTCTTGGCCGTCGTCTCGATTCGGGAATTGCGGTAGAGCCACTCGATCGTTTTGTCGCTACGCAACTTCGATTTCATCCTATCGAGCGCTCCCTGCTTTGTCAAGCGAGCCCGAATCGCAGTTGCTGATTCGCCACTGCGTTCCGCCAGCGTTGCAATCTCTTTCTCGACGTCTTCATCCGTCGCTTCGATATTTTCGGCTGTCGCAATCCGGTCGAGCAGCAGCTCGGCCTTCACGTCGTTCACAGCGCGATCGCGCTGATTCCGGCGCAGGCTCACCCAGTCGACATTCACGGCGCGGGGATCGACGCCCTGCGCGGCTAACGAACGAACTACGCGCTCGAGGCGCACGTCCATTTGCCCTTCGACGAGGGCTTCAGGAACGGGGAAGTCATGCCGCTTCACGAGCGTTTCTAGAATCTTCTCGCGCGCTTGCGTTTGTTGCTGTTGTTCCTTAGCTGCTTCCAGATTCTCGTGAATTTTCTTGCGAAGGTCTGCCAGCGTGGAAACTCCGCCGCCTTCGCCTACGGCGTCCTTTGCGAATTCATCGTTCAGGTCGGGGAGTTTCTTCTCTTTGATACCCTGCACTTCCACGGTGTAGTCGAAAGTCTTGCCGGCGAGCTTTTGGTCTGGATAATCGTCGGGGTATTTCGAGCGGAACTGCTTGGTCTCACCCGGTGACGCACCGCGCAAGTTCTCGTTGAAACTTTCGAGAGTCTCCTCAGCGCCCAAGTGGCAGAGAATGTTGTCGGCCTGAATCGGCTCGCCGCCGCCCTCGGGTATGCCGCTCAGTTTGATGAGGACATAGTCGCCGTCTTTTGCCGGACGACCTTCGATCGGAACGTAGGTTGCGGCGCGCTCACGCAGCTCT
>DASXMJ010000172.1 GCA_036495685.1 Candidatus Binataceae bacterium
CGCCGCGGTGGCGATGTCCAGGGTCCGCTGCAGAATAGGCCATCCCTGATCGACTTTGCCTAGCATGCCCTCCGCCTTCACGTTGTCAAATTTCAGGTGGCACAAGCGACGAGTCATATCGACGGTCTTGAGCTGGGTCACGGTGACACCCTTGGCGTTCGACGGCACCAGCAGGATGGTTATTCCGTTCTCACCGCTTCCACTAGTTCGGGCAGCGACCGCAAATCCGTTTGCGACGTGCGCATCGGGTACAAAGAACTTCTCACCGTTAAGCACGTAATCTGAGCCGCTCTTGGCCGCCTTCAGTTGGATACCGCCCGCATCGAAGCGGCCAGCAGCTTCGGCGATGGCGACCGTGCCGATGAACTCGCCCTTGGCCATACGCGGCAATATCGACTTCTTCTGATCTTCCGAACCGCCTTCGATCAGCAAGGGCACTCCCAACAGCGCGCTGGTGAAGAATGGTCCTGGAACCAGGGCCTTGCCGGCTTCCTCGACGATCACGGTCATGTCGAGGAAGCTACCGCCCTGGCCGCCGTAGTTTTCCGGAATCAGCAGTCCGGGCCATCCGAGTTCGACGATTTTTTTCCAGAAGCCCTGATCGTGGGCACTTGCGTCCGCCATCATTTGGCGGACAAATTTGGTCTGACAATTGTCGGCCAGAAAGCGCTTGGCCGCGTCGCGCAACATCTCCTGCTCTTCAGAAAATCCGAAGTCCAACTTCTCGTCCTCCGTCGTGAATGGATGGAATCCGGCGCCCAGGCTCGAATCCAAGATTTCAGGTACCACTAAGCGTTTCAGCGTTGCAAGCCAGCGAGCTTCAACTCTTCGTGGTTCGTGCCGAGATGAAAGCCAGAACGCCGGAGTATTGGAGCAGGGCAGTGTGCTCACCCGCCGGGCCGATTTCGAAGCCGGTAAAAAACCCGCCCATCGGAATTTCACCCAGGTACTGCCGGATATAGGCCGAGTCGTGGCCTGGAATGTTGTAGAGCCCGGACCCGCGGGAAACGCAATCAAAATACAAACCGAACGCCGGCGCGCTCACCAGCCGGGTTTTCAGATCCTCAAGCGTCTCTTTAAGATTGTTGCGCGACCGCTCCGCATCGCGCAGCACCAGGCCGACCGTGTCGCCCTTCTGCGGATGATGTGCCACCGCGAGCGCACCGTGTTCCTGGCTGGCCCCGACGATGTTACGGACCAGGAATTTACCGCGCTCGATTTTGCCGGCCGCGGCATCCATGGGCACGGCGAGAAACACGAACGCGAGCGCGCGCCGCAAATCAGCCGCCAGCGGCCAGGCCGCTTCCGCAAATACCTGATAAGCGGGGCGGCCATCGAGCTCCAGGATCACATTGTCGCGCACGGCAGTGACTCTATGGGGCGGCCCGACCGGCGCGCACGCGAGCGAACTTGCGATTGTGAGATCGAAGTCGCCCGCGATTAGCATTCCCGATACGGCGTTGTTACTAACCGCATCACCACAGAACACGAACGTTTCACCGATCGAGCCGTCCTCACTCGCCCCGCCCCCCGTCACCGCCACGTGGGGAAGCTCGCGCGAAAGGGCAGGTAACAGCTTCTCCGCGTCCATGTTGTAGGTGTCAGCAAACAGGCAAAGCAGATTGTTCTGCCGCAGCGCGGGGCGCACCGCGGCGGCGATTTCGGCGGCTACTTCAGAGCCGCGCCCACGCAGCGTCGGGACGAAGAACCGGCGTGCGCCGATCTCTTCGCCGCCTAAGACGATGACCACCACGGCGTTGCCGGACTCGATTTCCTGCTCGTGCGCAATCACTCCGAGGCTGGAACATCCGGCAACCTCCCGGGTTTTCGCCTCGGCTCCAACCACCCGCAGAATCATGGGATAGGCCGCACCGTAGGCAGTTGTCGCAAAGCAGAGTGCGGCCTGAGCCTGCGCCACGCCTGCCTCCTGCATCGCGGCCGCAGTCGCCTCGCGGGCGGCGGTCTTGGGGTTGAGTGCGTTCGAAAATCCGACTCCCGCGCGAATCATCCCGTTTTGGTCCTCGTGGTGGCCGTCGCCACTACTGTGAATGAGCAGATTTTCGCGGATTCGTCTAGCTCGGCTCTCACCCTAAACCTAGCGGGGTAGGGAAACATGCAGCTCGCCGGGAAGTCTAGCGTCCGCCCATGATCTTCAGCAATTCGACGGTGCGCCGAATGCCACCCTCCAGCTCATCGACCGAAATCCGCTCATCATTTCCGTGGATGCCTTTGGGCTCCTCTGGATGCGTGACTTCGATCGGTACAAAACCGTAGGCGATGATTCCCTTCTGTCGAAAGTAGTGGCTATCGGTGAATCCGGCGATCAACGTCGGGAGCACGGGCGCGTCCTTGTCCATATGGCGCGCCAGCGCTTGAATTGCACTCATCAGCTCTGATTTGTGCGGCGACGAAACCGGGGGCCAGTTGCGGACCACCTCGGTCTTGAGGTTCTTGTCGTTTAACGCCTTGTCAATCGTAGCCACCACGGCTTTCGAATCGCTTCCCGGCAATAGGCGGCAATCAAGTTCCGCATAGGCGGTGGCAGGGAGAACATTGACCGCGCTGCTCGCACCCAGGACGGTCGGGGTAAGCGTGTCGCGCACGAGCGCGTTTTGCTCCGGGACAGCGAGAAATTGTTTCTGGAAAACCGGGTCACGCAGCGCGGCTGCGAGGTCGAGCCACTGTTTGGGGCCTTCTCCGAGCTGAGCCATCGCTCGGAAGTAGTCTTCCACCGGCCCAATGAGGTGTATGGGAGGGTGGTACTCCACTAGACGCTGCAACCCGCGCAAGAGTTCGGTTACTGAGGTTTCCGCGGGCGGTTGGGACGAATGCCCGGTCGGTCCGTTCGCAGTTACCCTAAGCCACAAAGGCGTCTTCTCGGTGACTGCGACCGCGTAGTAGACCTTCTTGTTAGGCAACATCCGGATGAAGCCGCCTTCGTTCAGGACATAGGCGACGTCCGAGTAGACGGGCTGCTGGTGGTCGACGAACCATCCGGCGCCGGCTATACCACCCTCTTCTTCATCGCCGGTCGCGACGAAGAGGATGTCTCGATCGAGCAGAATTCCGGCCCGCTTTACCGCCAGCATCGACATCAGGAACACCACTCCCGGCCCCTTGTCATCGCGCGCGCCGCGGCCCCATATCGCCCCGTCCTTGACCTCACCGGAAAACGGAGGTGTCTTCCATTCCTTCGGATCGGCGGGGACTACGTCCAAATGGCTCAACAGCAGCAGAGCCTTCTGATGCTTCCCGATGCCGTGCAGGCGCGCCGCGACGATCCCGCGTCCGGGTAGCGGCTCCCAGGTAGTCGCCGGAATTCCGTCGGCAATGAATTTGTCCTTCAGGAACTTGGCCGCCGTCAGCTCATTGCCTGGCGGGTTGGTGGTGTTGATTTGAATGTACTTCGATAGCAGGTCCGTCGCTTCCTGGGTCAGCTTGTCGTAGTCGATAGCCTTGGGTTGTGGGGCGCGCACCGCGACCGCTTCGTGCGCGGACTTGGGTGAGGATTTTGACTGGGCGAAAGCCGGCGCCGTCGCGATGCCGGTTGCGATGCAGAGTGCTAAAGCGAGCTTAAGCCTCCAGCGCGCGCGGTTCATCGCTCGCCGTAGTTGAAGAACTCGATGACGGTTTGCAAAAACTCCGCGGCGGGCGCGCCGTCGACTACGCGATGGTCAAACGTGAGCGATAGCGTCATCATCGCGCGCCGCGCGATCTCGCCGCGGTAGATGGCGGGCTTTTCAACAATTCGGCCGACCCCGAGAATCCCGGTTTCGCCGGGATTGAGGATCGGGGTGAACCCATCGATGCCGTAGGTGCCGAGATTGGTGATCGTAAAAGTGCCGCCCGTGACGTCTTCGAGCTTGAGATGGCCGGTCCGGGCCTTTTCTCCCAGCGCCTTGGCCTCGATCGCGATCTCGCGCAGGCCCTTGCGCGCGGCATCGCGTACCACCGGGACGATCAGTCCTTCGCTAAGCGCCACCGCGATGCCCACGTTGATTTCGGCGGGCGTTACGATCTCCGCGCCTTCCAGCCGTGCGGCGACCCGTGGATGTCGCAGCAGCGCGTGCGAAGCGGCATGAATCAGCATGTCGGTATAGGTGGCGTCGAACTCATTCTTGAGGCGCGCGCGCAATTCGGTCGCGGCCGTCACATCCGCCTCGGTCGTGATCGTGATCTGAGCCGAATCACGCAGCGACTGATGCATCCGCTCCGCGATCGTCTTGCGGGCCCCGCGCAACGGGGTTCGCGCGCCGCCCGATGGTGCAGGGGCTGTGGGTCGTGCTGATCGTGTCGGCGATTGCGGACTTTTGGCGGCGCGCTCCACATCCTCTTTGGTGACGCGACCACCCGGTCCGCTACCTTCGATCGCTTCGAGGTCAACCCCCATTTCGGCTGCGAGTCTGCGCGCGACGGGACTGACCGCGCGCCGGCTACTCTCCGCAGGCGTGGAGACCGACGCGGAGCGCGCCGCCCGCTCTCGAACCAGCCGCTCGGGAGCCATGCTTGCACCGTTGGATGAAACCCGATCGGCATAGCGGCCAGTCACGACCGCTAGGTCTTCACCCGGCTCAGCGAGCACCGCGACCGCTACTCCGCACTCCACCGTGGCCCCTTCCTCTACCAGCCACGCAGCGACAATTCCCGCAGAAGGTGCCTCAACTTCGTAGAGCACCTTTTCGGTCTCTACCTCGTACAACGGCTCGCCCACGGTCACCGACTCGCCGACGACCTTGAAGTAACGCTGCACGGTTCCCTCGTGCATCGTCAGCCCAAACTTGGGCATCGCCACTTCGATGGCCACGCGTCTGATCCCGAGTCGTCGCTTCAGTTGCCCAGCAGCTCGCGGATCGCACGTTCGATGCGCGCCTCATCGGCCACAGCCGCGCGCTCCAGAGGCGGGCTGAAGGGAATCGGAACGTCAAGCGATGCGACCCGTTTTACCGGTGCATCGAGGGAGTCGAAACCCTTTTCCGCGACCATCGAGGCGATGTCGGCCGCCGCCCCGCCGCGCAGATGTCCTTCGTCGGCGACCACGATGCGATTGGTTTTGGCCAGCGAACCCAGAATGGTCTCTTCATCCAGCGGCATAAGGGTGCGCGGGTCGATGACCTCGACCGAGACGTTGTCCTTGGCGAGCTTGTCCGCGACTTTGAGCGCCTTCGGCACCATCGCGCCGATCGCGACCAGGGTGACGTCCTTGCCCTCGCGTTTGACGGCGGCCTTTCCGAGCGCAACCAGGTGGTCGCCGGCGGGCACTTCCTCTTTCAGCCGCCCGAGTCCGCCATGCTCGAAGACGATCACCGGATTGTCGTCGCGAATCGCACTCTTGAGCAGCCCTTTCATATCCGCCGGTCCAGACGGCACGACCAGCTTCAGTCCGGGTACGCTCAGGAACTGTGCGTACACGGTTTCGGAATGCTGCGCTGCCGCCCCGCCCATCGCACCGAACACCGCGCGAAACGTGATCGGCAGGCGGGCCTGTCCGCCGGACATGTAGCGCAACTTCGCAGCCTGGTTGCAGACCTGGTCGAAGGCGCAATAGAAGAAGCTCGCGAACTCGACCTCGCAGATCGGCCGGGTTCCAGCCATCGCTGCGCCCACCGCCGCGCCCACGAAGCCCGCTTCACTGATCGGAGTGTTGCGCACGCGCTTTGCGCCGAACTTGTCGATAAGCCCTTTGGTCGCGCCGAACGCACCAAGCACGACGTCCTCGCCCATCAGGAAGGTGAGCGGGTCGCGTTCCATCTCTTCGGCCAACGCGGAATTGATCGCCTGTATGAAATTTAACTGGGGCATGGCTCTAGGCCTCCCGCTCCGGACTCAGACGTAAACGTCGTCGGTGACTTCGGACACATCGGGCAACTCGCTTGATCGCGCAAACGCAATCGCCTCGTCCAGTTCCTTTTCGGTTTCGCTCACGATCTTTTTCAATTCCGCCTCGGAAATTTTGCCGCCCTCGAGGCACCACTGGTGGAAGCGGATGATCGGACATTTGCGCTTCCACTCCTCGACCTCGGTCTTCTTGCGGTAAGCCTCCTCGCCGAGGAACGCCTGCTCGCCGACGACGTGCCCTTCCCAGCGATAGGTCTTGCACTCAAGCAGGGTGGGTCCTTCGCCCGCGCGAGCGCGCGCCACCGCTTCGGTCGCGTACTGATACACCTCCATGACGTCGTTGCCGTCGACGATGTGCCCGGGAATCCCATAACCCTGCGCGCGCACCGCGATGTCCTTAACCGAGGTTACGGTCTGCATAGGGGTGAACTCGCCGAAGCCGTTGTTCTCGCACACGAACACGACCGGGAGCTTCCATATCGCGGCCAGGTTGAGCGATTCGTGGAAGGTGCCCTCGTTGGAAGCGCCGTCGCCGAAGAAACACGCGCTGACTTCGTCGCGTCCCGCGATCACCGCCGCGAGCGCGGAGCCGGTCGCGATCGGCAATCCGGCGCCGACGATGCCGTTGGCGCCCAGGATCCCCAACGAGAAGTCGACGATATGCATCGAACCACCTTTGCCTTTGCAGTACCCACTGCGCTTGCCGAAAATCTCGGCCATCATCTTGTCGAGTCGGCCGCCTTTGGCGATCAGATGACCATGACCACGATGGGTCGAGGTAATGCGGTCGGTCTTGCGCAGGGCTGCGCAGATACCCGTCGCGCTGGCTTCCTCGCCGATCGACACATGGACGAAGCCCGGAATCTCGTTGGCCATCGCCAGGTCGCGAATACTTGATTCGAAGTGCCGGATTTTCTGCATCGACCGGTACATTTCGAGCAGCTTGTCTTTGCCGACGTCCATCGCCATTGCCTCCTACGGGTGAGCGGTTCCCCGGCGACTACAACTAGTCCGCAGCAGCGCGGACGGTCAAATGAGAATTGCTTGGTAAGATACCCAGGAGGGAGCGGACTAGTTCGCCTGCATCGAAGTTGGCCGTACGGGGCTGGCGCCCCGTCCCTAGGATTGATGGAGCCGTGCTAGAAGAGACGCTGTGAAGCGCGCCGCGGTCGTTAATCGAAAGTCGCTTACGCGCAGACGATTTAAGGTGACGCCGGAGACCGTCGGCGATCTCATCGAGACCTTGCGCCGGGAGGCAGCCTCGTGGAACGCGCCGATTGTTACCTTGGTGGCGACCCACACGCGGGACCCGTTCCAGACCCTGATCAGCTGCATTCTGAGCCTCCGCACCAAGGATGAAACCACCGCGGTGGCAACTAAACGGCTGTTCGAGCGTGCATCGACTCCCGAAGCGATGCTGAAGATTCCGCTTCGACAGCTCGAGCGCCTGATTTTTCCGGTGGGATTTTATCGGACCAAAGCGCGCGTCATTCGCGGAATCATCAGCGATCTCAAAGCCAGGTACGGCGGCAAGGTACCCGATGATCTAGATGCGCTGCTTACCCTAAAAGGAGTCGGCCGCAAGACCGCGAACCTGGTAGTGACGGAAGCGTTTCGCAAACCGGGGATCTGCGTCGACACCCACGTGCACCGCATCTCCAACCGCTGGGGCTTGGTGAAGACTACCACGCCCGACAAGACCGAGATGGCGTTGCGCGAAGTGCTGCCTCGGCGTCATTGGCTCGAGTACAACTCGCTCCTGGTCGCTTTCGGGCAAACCCTATGTCACCCGACCTCGCCATGGTGCTCGCGGTGCCCGATCGAGCATCGCTGCCCCCGCCTCGGCGTGGTGAGATCCAGATAACCTCGCGCGCGCAACCCGTGGCACGAGTCGGAGTCGAGGAATCTCACGTCGCCATGGTAGGGTGCAGGCATGAGCCTCGAAATTGGATTTGTGGGTCTTGGTGCCATGGGATTGCCGATGGCCGCGAATCTGCTGGCAGGCGGCCACCGCGTGACGGTTTGGAATCGAACCCAATCCAGGGCCGAGCCGCTTTCGAGCAAAGGCGCCGCCGTCGCGCTTAAAGCCGCCGACACCGTCAGGCGCGGTGGCGTGCTGGTCTCGATGGTGGCCGACGATGCGGCATTGGCGGAACTGGTCGCGGGCGACGCTGCTCTAGCCGAGCGTCTCGGTGATGGTGGTATCCATATCTCGATGAGCACCGTCGCGCCGGCGACCACGCGCGAACTCGCCGAAGTCCATCGCAGGGTGGGGTCCACGATGGTCGCTGCGCCGGTGTTCGGGCGCCCCGACGCGGCCGCGGCGAAGCGCCTGTGGATTTGTGTCTCGGGTCCGGCTGCCGCGAAAGCGGCGGCTCAGCCGATCCTGGAAGCCTTGGGGCAGCGGGTCTTCGATTTCGGCGAAGTAACCGAGGCTGCCAACGTCGCCAAGATATGCGGCAACTTCCTCATCGCCGCCGCCATGGAGGCGATGGGCGAAGCGTTCGTGTTGGCCGAAAAGAACGGGGTCGATCGCTCGGCGCTGGCGACCATGCTGGGGCAGACGCTGTTCGCATGCCCCGTCTACCAGGGGTACGGCGGCGCGATCGCCAATCGGCGCCACAGTCCCCCGGGCTTTCGTCTCCCGCTTGGGCTCAAGGATGTTGAAATTGTGCTGCGCAGCGCGTGTGAGGTGAATGCGCCGATGCCCACTGCGAGCCTGCTGCGGGATCGGTTCGTTCACGCGCTAGCGCTGGGCCGCGCCGACCTCGATTGGTCGGCACTCGCGCTCGGCGCGCGCGAGGACGCGGGTCTCACGGATTAGCGACATGACGCGGCGCGCTCGCCGCCGCGACGGCGGCGTCAGTCGAAACGGGCTTCCACCTTCGATTCTCCCGATCGCTCTGGTGTTGTTGATGCTCGCCCGAGCGCGACCCGCCCACGCGATCGATTTCTACGAAATTCAAATTTACGAGGTGGAAACCGCCCCATTTCACCATCTGACACTCGAACTGCATTCCAACACTACCACGACCGCGACTGGTCAATGGGCGCGCGAAGCGATCGACCCCTACCAGATTCATTTAACTCTGGAAGCGACCTACGGAGTGCTGCCGTGGCTCGAGGTCGGGCAGTATCTGTGCACGGCCAAGATGAGCGATGGGAATTACAACTACGCGGGCTCACGCAGCAAGGTACATTTTGGCGTGCCGCAATCCGAAAATTGGCCTCTCGAAGTCGGCGGCAACATCGAACTGGACTACATGCGCTTTCAGGCCGAGGAAAATCCCCTGACCCTGGAAATCCGTCCGATTCTCGAAAAGAAGCTTGGGAGCCTTATGATCGTCGGGAATTTCGCGTTCGAGAAACCGTTTAGTGGCCCGGACACCCACAAAGGTGTGCAGTTCGATCCCTCGGGAGAAGTCGTCTATCAACTCACCCATTGGGTTTCGCCCGCCGTAGAATACTATGGAGACATGGGCCCGCTCTCCGATTTGCCGGGCGTGCAACGACAACAGCACTTCATAGTGCCGGCGCTCAATTTCGATTTTCTGCCCCAGCTCGAATTGAACTTCGGGGTTGGGGTCGGACTCACGCGGACGAGCAACGGGTTGTTCATCAAGTCGATCGTCGGCTGGACATTCTAGCTTCGCGTAGCGCAACGGGAAGGTGTTTCGTGCCGAGCGAGTCGGATGCTCCGCGGCGTGAAAATTCACGGAATTGCACAGAGGATTCTCCGTTGCCTGCCGCGCTGCGCTTGGTTAATCTGAATCTTTCTCCGTATAGAGATGCCCGCGTCTACTCACCTATCGCGAGCTCAAGAAAAGCTCGACATCGTTCTGGGCCAGGTAACGAGCCTGCGCGCACGACTGAACTGGCTTGCGCTGCAACACGGCTTGTACCTGGTGTTGGCGATCGGGATAACGGTCGCCGCCGTGGTGTTCGCGGGTGCGATGCTGCTGCCACCGTTACAGTTCCTCGGCGTCGCAGGTGCCATGACGCTACTTGGGGTTTTCGCGCTTTGGACCACGCTGCGGTCGGCGTTGGGCAGGCGCTCAAATGCGCAGCGGGCCGCGGCGCTGGCCGATGAACGCGCGGGGCTTAAGGGCCGCTTGACCACGATCGTTGAGACCGTCTCGTCTCGCAGGCGCGGGGTGCTGTGGGCGTATCTGATTGAAGACGCACTGGCGCATCGCGACGAATTCCTGCCGGCACGCGTCGAGCGCCGGCGCATCGCGCGATCCTGGTGGACTCCACTCGCGGCGCTCGCGGTCGCGGCGCTGCTGATCCCGATAGCTCGAACCCGCCAGAACCTCAAAATTGCATCCAACTCGGGAACCCCGGACATCACGGTCGATCTTGATGATCTTCATCTGCGTCCCGCGGAGCCCGGAGACAGCAACGGACTGCAGGTCCAGGCCGACCCTGCCACCATGGCGAAGCTGCGCGAAAAACTGGCGCGCGAGGGGGTGACCACGGGGCAGGGAGACTCGGGGAAGTTCGGCGGGCTGCTGGATCGTGCGCGCAACCTGGCGGGCGACGTACAGAGTAAACTGCGCGGCGATTCCAGACCGCAGCAACGCTTAACGCTCAGGCTGGCGGACAATGAGGCGGGACTCGATCCTTCTGATCATCGCGGTCCCGATACCCGGCGCAATTCGCATCGCGGGGAGCAGGCCGGGCAATTCAAGCGTGACAATCCCAGCGAAGACGAGCCCGCGCTGCCTCCCATCGACGATGCGCTACGAGAACCCGACGCGCAAGGCAACGCAGACGATAACGGCGAGAACGGTCCGGAGTCCGCCAGTAAGGGCAAATCGCTGGCCGGCGCCGACGATTCCAGTCAATCCGCGCAGACCGATGAACAGCGCGGTGAGCAGTCGTACAACGGCGGAGCGGTACATGGAATCGGAGCCGATCCGGACAGCCTGTTCGGCGAGGCCTCAAAGTCGAAGATGAGTGCCGAAGGTTTTGAAATTGCGATCGAGGCACGCCCGGTCGAGCAAGGCGCCAAGGGCGCTGGGCAAGCCTACCTTCCTCCCAAGGTGCATACACCTCTGAATGCGCACCAGCAGCCCGATGAACCCGTCCCCCGCGCGGCCGTGCCGCCCGATGACCGAGTTACCATTCAGCGAGTGTTCGAAAGATGAGCGAGACGCAAGCTGCGCTCGAGCTGCCGACGGTGGCGGACTTTGCCCGCACTTTCCGCCGCATCCAGTCCGAAATTCACAAGGTGATCGTGGGCCACGAGCAGGCGGTCGAGCAGTTGCTCTCGGCGCTCTTCGCGGGCGGCCACGTACTGATCGAAGGAGTGCCGGGAACCGGTAAGACCACGCTGGTCAAGACGCTGGGCCGCGCTCTCAATCTGAGCTTCAACCGCATCCAGTTCACCGTCGACCTCATGCCGGCCGATATTACCGGTACGCGCGTGATCCTGAGCAGCGAGGATGGCCGGCGCGAATTCACCTTCCAACCCGGCCCGGCCTTCTGTCACATTCTGCTCGGTGACGAGATAAACCGCGCGACGCCCAAAACTCAATCCGCCCTGCTGGAAGCGATGGCGGAACTACAGGTGACTGTCTCGGGCACCACCTATCCACTGCGGCCGCCGTATTTGGTGATGGCCACCCTGAACCCGATCGAAATGGAAGGTACCTATCCACTGCCAGAGGCCCAGCTCGATCGATTTCTGTTCAAAGTGCGGCTGGACTATCCGGAAGAGGACAACCTGGTCCGCATCATTTCTTCGACCACCGGGGCCGATGAAGCCGGCATAGTGCCCGTGTTCCATGGCGACGAAGCACAGGAGCGCGTCGAGACGCTCAAAAAGTTGGTGCGCGAAGTAATCGCGGCACCTGCGATGGAGCACTATGCCGCGCGCATCGTGCGTGCCACGCAGCCAGACCACTCACGCTACGTCGGCGACTCGGTGAAATCGCTTCACGACGAGATGGTTAATCGCTACGTGATGTTCGGCTCCTCGCCGCGCGGCGCGCAGGCCCTGATTCTTGGAGGCAAGGTCCGGGCGCTGCTCGATGGCCGCGCCAACGTGGCGCGGGAGGATATCGAAGCGATGGCGGTGTCCGCACTAGCCCATCGAATCATGCTCAATTACGCGGCCCACTCTGACGGGATCGATGCGCCGCAGATCGTGGAGCGCGTGATCAAGTCGGTACGCGCGACGCGCGCCTGAGGTTGTCGTAATGCTCGAGGCGCGCGCGTTCGAGCCCGAATTTTTGAGAAAACTCGATCGCCTGGTACTGGGGATCAAACGCGCCCGGACCGTGCGCTCCGGGCAGCGCACTCTGGGACGCGTGCAAGGCCTCGGAATCGAGCCGGAAAATTTCCGCGAATACAACGAGGGCGACGATCTACGCTTTCTCGACTGGAACACGTACGCGCGCCTCGATCAGCTTTCCATTCGCACCTTCCGCGCCGAGCGACAGGTCGAGATCACCATGCTGGTCGATGCAAGCGCATCGATGGCGTTTCCGGAGAGTGACGACAAGCTCGGGTTGGCACTCGCGTTGGCAGCGTCGCTGGCCTACGTCGGAATGAGCGACAACGATGCGGTGCGCATCGCGGCCTTCGCGATGCGCCGCGGGAACATGCACTTGGACTCGTCGCCCTTCCACCGTCGGCGCGAGTCCTACCTCGACTTTCGTCCGTTTGTGAGCGCCATCCGGACCGGTGGCGAGACTCGGCTCGGGGCAGCCGTAGATTCGCTACTGCATCAGCGCCGGCCAGCCGGAATTGTGATCGTGGTCTCCGATTTTCTGGTCAGTCGAACCGACTATGAAGATGCGCTGGCGCGGCTGCTGGCCGCGCGCCATCAGGTGAAAGTGATACAAGTTCTCGGCCAAATTGAGTCAACCGGAAGCTATCCGCCGGGCCTCTATCGGGTACGCGACGCGGAGACTGGCGAGGTTCGCGAGACGGTCTTTGGAGCTGACGCCGCGGCTGCCTGCCGCCGCAAGGTTGACAAACTCGCCCAGGAGGTTCGTGGGTTCTGTACCCAGCGCGGCATCGCATACACACAGGCATTCGGCGCCCACAATCTGGAAAACTTTATGGAGCGCGAACTGCCCGCGTTGGGTGTCGTGCGCTAAGGATGGGATTCCTTAACCCCATAAATCTCCTGTGGGGCGTCGCGCTGGTGGTTCTCGCCCTGATCTATCTGCGTTCACGCTCGCGTCCGACTATCTCGGTATCGAGCCTGATGCTGTTCGATGAGGCCGCGGCGCCGGTGACGCGCGTGCGTCACGTCCGCATCGATCCGTTGTTCTGGCTCGAGCTCGCCGGGTTGACCGCCTTGGTTCTGGCGGTGGGCGGGCTTTACGCGATGGTCCCGGCACGCGCTGGCCGTGGGCGCAGTCATGCGTTGGTGTTTGATTTGGGGGCGGGAATGGGTGCCCGCTTCGACGGAAGGAGCGGTCTTGAAGAGGCCAAAAAGCGCGCGCTCGAGCTGATCGATGGAGCCCCGGCCGGCGACGAATTCAGTGTGATAACTTATGCCCTCGAAGCGCAGGTCGCGCTGCCCCAGACCCAAAATCTCGACGCGGTTCGCAATGCTATTCACGCCCTCCAGTCGCTTGCGGTCGCCGCGCACCCCTCGGCGCTCTCGGCCGCACTCATGCGGGGACGCGGATCGTCGGAGATTGAACTGTTCACCGACCGGGCGCCGCCCGCGCGCGCACTCGGCGACGCGAAAGGGACCACACCCCTGCATTTGCACCGGACCGCGCACGGCGACGACAACGTGGCGATCGTTTCACTAGACCCGGGCGCGGTCGGCTCCTCGCGCGGGCGCGCGGTACTGCGCAACTTCTCGAACAAACCGCGCCTCGCGGAGTTTCAGGTAAAAGCGGAAGACCGCGAGGTCTTTCATAACACCCTGATGTTCGCTCCGCGCGAGCAGATGGTGGTGCCTTTCGGCCCCCTGACTACGGGCGGCTTGATCTCGGCCCACATTCTTACCCCCGATGCTATCGAGGCCGACAATCAGCATTGGGTGTATGCGCCCGCCAACCAGGCCGGACATGCGCTGGTGTTGTCCGCTGATTCCGCCGTGCGCGACGACCTCGCGCGGGTGCTGCTGGCGATCAATCCAAACTTGCAGATCGAAACCGCCGACCCTGCCCAATTCTCTCCGCAAAAGGCTGGACCTCCTTTCGACCTTGCGGTGATGCATGACTGTTACATGCCGGGAATTTCGACGGCCTCGATGCTGCTGATCTTTCCGCCGCCGGTAGTGCCACCTGCGGCCAGGATCCCCGGGCTCGTGGTTTCGGCCCAGAACTTGCCGGTCATTCTGAAGCCAGCGCGCGATATGCCCTTCAGCGTCGGACAGAGCACCGTTCTTCCCGCGGTCCGAGGCATGACCCTGCCCGAATGGATGAATCCTCTCGTGCAGGGTACGACACCCGGCGAGTCCGATTTGGTGCCGCTGGCGGCGATTGGCGGAATTCCGAGCGGCCGTATTGGCGTTATCGCTTTCGATGTGCGTAACCGGCTGCTGCTCGATGCGGATCGACTCGACGCTCTGGTCGTAACGATCAATTTGATCAAGCAATTGACCGCGCCGGCCGATATTCAGGTTGTTCCCACCGGTTCTTACGTGGACGTTCCGGTCGCGGGCAGTGCAATCGTTACCGCACCCGATGGCTCCCGGAGTCAGGCGGAAGCCGACAAGTGGAGCCGGGTACGAATTCGTCCGCTTCAGTCCGGCCATTACGCGATCGAGTCAGGGACCAGGATCGTGGAGGTTTACGCGAATTACTTCGATGCTTCCGAGTCGGACCTTGCACCTACTCCGGCTGCGACTCTCTCCCCCGCGCCAGCTCCTTTCTCGGAGCGTCCCTCGAGCCACGGTCCTCGGCAGGTGCAGCCACTTCTGCTGGTCCTCGCCGGGCTTGCGATGGTTGCCTTTGCGGTGGAGTCCGTCGTGCTGATCCGCCATTCAGCACTGTGGGGTGCCGCCCATGTTTGATCATCCCGCCGCGCTGTGGCTGCTGATTCTCGCCCCGCTGGTGGCCTATCCCGCGGTTGTGGCCATCCTGCGTGGAGCGAGAATTGCCGGCGCAGCATCGCTTGCCTGCAGGCTCGCCCTGCTCGCGGTCTTGGTAGCGCTATTGGCGGGGCTCAAAATCAGAGGGACGACGGCGGCGCGTAGCGTTGAAGTGGTGGCAGTGCTCGACGAGTCGCGATCGATCGCGCGCGACCAAAGCGATTGGATGTACCATCAGCTTCACGAGGTGGCCCGCCACTTGAGTGCCCGTGATCGGCTCGGGGTTGTCGGGTTCGGCCGCGATGCACAACTCGCGGTGCCACCGTCCGACCCGCGGCTGATCGGCAATCCCATGGCGCGTCCTGATCCCGGCGCGACCGACATTGCCGCGGCGCTGACCGCCGCGCAAAGCCTGTTTGCCCCTGAGAACGAGAAGCGGATTTTGCTCCTGAGCGACGGTAACGAAACCCGCGGCGACGCGGCCGCCGAAATACCGGCGATGGTCGAAGATGGCGTCCGAATCTACGCCGCGGCGCCTCCGCCCTCAAATGCCAAGCGGGTGGCGCTTACCGACTTTCAGGCTCCCGAGAACATTCGCGCGCAGCAACAGTTCAACCTCAGAATCGGCATCGAAAGCGAATCGTCCGACAAGGTCGACGTGCAGCTGCGCTTGCTGCGCGATGGCAAGGCGGTAGGCGGACAGCATGTCACGCTCAGCCTGGGAATGAATCACTTCGAGATGCCATACCAGGTGGACCGGGCGGGTGCTTACCTGATGGGGGTAGAGATAGCCGTGGCTCCCCCGTACAGCGCAATCAATTCGCGCGCGGAGGCGCCCCTGTCGGTGAGCGTCGCACCCCAAGTTCTGATCGCATCGCAGAGCCGCCCCGAAAGCCTTCTGAGTGCGCTCAAAGCGCGCAACTATCGAGTGGACCTGGTGCCGCCACGTAGCCTGTCGAACAAGCCCGATGACTACCTGCCGTATCAACTGGTGATTCTGAACGACGCGTCGGCGACAAGCCTCGCACCGGGCGCGCAGCATGCAATCAGCCGGTATGTCGCCGAGCTGGGCGGGGGGTTGGTGGTGACCGGGGAAGCTCTGCGCGACGATCGGTACAAGGGCGGCGATCTCGAGAAAACCCTGCCGGTGAACTTCGAGGCGCAACCGCCCCCACCATCGCGCGAGCCGATCGCCGTGTACCTGTGCATCGATCGCTCCAATTCAATGAGCTACGACTCGCGCTATCCCGCGGTGCGCGACGGTGAACGCATCCGTTACGCGAAGCAGGCGGCAATCGCTTTGCTGCGCCAGCTGGATGATACCGACTATGCCGGCGTTATCGCTTTCGACTCCCAGCCTTACGTGCTCGGACATCTGCAGCCGCTCGGCGAAGATCGCTCCGAGCTGGAGAATCGAATCGAACGGCTGCAACCCGGCGGTGGCACCGATTTCAAAGACGCTCTCGAAATCGCGCAGCGCGAGATCATGCAGAGCGGTATCCCGGTACGACAGATAATTCTGCTCACCGACGGCGACACTAATCGCCAATACCACGATCACGACGCGCTGATCGCTGATTTTTCAAACGAACATATACCCGTTTCGACCATTCGGATCGGGCCCGATCTGGCAAATCTTCGTCTTCTGCAGGACTTCGCACAGGCTACCGGCGGGATCTTTTACCGGGTGCAGGACATCGAGAAGCTTCCACTCTTGCTGGTCGGCCTGACCCGCGAAGCGATGAATCGCCGCAAACAGGGACGGACCAGTGTGGAGGTCGGGCCGCCCAGTGCCATTCTTACCGGGATCGATCCACGCAGTATTCCGCCCATCGATTTCTACGCTTCCTCGGTTGCAAAGAATGGAGCGCAGGTTCCTCTACAGATCGCGCGCGGCGATCGGGCCACGCCATTGTTGGCTGCTTGGCAGTACGGCCTGGGCCGGGCCGCAATCTTCGCCGCCGATCCGGACTCGCTGGCGACCCTGAGCTGGATTCGCTGGGACCGCTACGCGGAGTTCTGGTACCAGCTGGTTGCATGGACGATGCGGGAGGGAGATCCGGGCGCCTTCGCGATACGAGTGCGGACTCAGAGCGACGGCGCATTGTCAGTAGAGGCCGAGAAGGCCGACGCCATCCCAGTTCCCAACCTGGTATGCCGGATCAGCGGACCCGGCCACCTGGTCGACGTTCCCATGACGCAGACCGATGCATCGCTGTACACCGGTGAAGTCGGGCCGCTGGCGCGGGGAAGATACGTAGCCACCCTGATGATCAAGGCGGGCGATACGGAACGGGTGCTAACCCATCGCGACTTTGCGTCGCTGGGTGAGCTGCCCTCCGATGCTGCCGAGCTTCGCCTCCGTCCCGCCAACGTCGATCTTCTCGGACGCCTGGCCCTAGCTACGCGAGGTGCTCTCGATGCCGCTCCGGAGACGGTGGCCGCACATCGTGGAGGGACCGTGACCATTCGCCGCGAAGCATCGCCCGAGCTGCTCCCGCTCGCTATCTTGCTGTTTCTCGGGGAGGTTTTCGTCCGCCGCAGGTTTCTTGGCGACTAGTCAATGCCGCTTTAGTGCGGTGAAGCGCCGGGAGTAACGCGACTGCGAGGAAGGTTTGCGTGCGGTCGCGAGCGTGAGCGCTCTGCCGCCGGCGGCCTTCAGAGCCTGACCACCGGGCTTTCCGGAAAACGAGCTTCTCAACATTGCGATAGTTCGAAGAGAAGCCGATCAGACCCCGGTTTGGCTCATCGGAGCAGAGACGAGCAGATGCCGATCGAGACCTCGCCGACAAAACTGGAAAGTAGAGCGCATCCCGTTTGCGCCCGCCTGCTTTCTCTGCACTCGGTTTCTGCCCGTGCCATCCGTCGCACGTGCCTCAACTCGCGCACTGCGATACTATGACGTCGGTGATCCAGGAAACTCCCTCAGTCCTGATTAGGCGAGCCCTGACGCAAAAGTGTCCGGTTTGCGGACGCGGAGCAGTTTTCGCGTCGCACTTCCGGATGAACCGGACGTGTCCGAAATGCAATGTGGTGTTCTGGGCTGACCCGGGCGAGTCTCTAGGGGCGATGTATCTGGACTATGCAGTGGCCACGGCGGTCTTCATCGTGATGTGGGCCGTGTTGTCGTGGACCACTTCGCTGTCCGACGCCGCCCAGTGGATCATCATTTCGGTTGTGACAGTGGCCAGTGTACTTGCGTGCTACCCGATCACGCGCAGTGCGTGGACCGTTCTCGTGTATATTTCCGGCGGCATCGAGCGTCCGCGCCTCAAGATCGTGCGCGGCGGCCGTACCTGATTCGGTCGCCCCCCTATCGAGCTGCAACTTTCTTCGGGAGCTGCCGCAATCGCTGTGCTGCCATGGCGATGGTTTCGTCGCTCTTTGAGAAAGTGAAGCGAACTTTGCTCCGCCCCAATTCGGGCCGGCTGTAGAAACTTGATCCTGGTACCGCTGCAACGCCGACCTCGTCGAGCATGAAATCCGCGGTGGCGAAATCGTCAGCGAAGCCCAGGTGAGCGATGTCTGCCACGATATAGTATGCCCCGGCAGGTTGACTGCATCGCAGCCCGGCCTCCGTCAGCGCATGATGCAGCATCCCACGCTTGCGTTCATACATCGCTGCCAGCTCCGCATAAAACGACTCCGGCAGGCGCAGGGCGACCGCGCCAGCTTCCTGCAGTGGATGTGGCGCACCGACGGTGAGGAAGTCGTGAACTTTACGTATCGCTGAGGTGATGCGCTCGCAGGCAATCGCGTACGCGAGACGCCACCCGGTTATCGAATAGGTTTTCGACAGGCCGCTGATCGTCACGGTTCGATCGGCCATGCCGGGCAGGGTCGCAATCGAGACGTGGCGTGCACCATCGTAGATGATGTGTTCGTAAATTTCGTCGGTGATCGCCAGCGTGTCATAGCGGCGGCACAGCGCGGCTATCGTCTCGAGTTCTGCGCGCGTGAATACCTTGCCGCTGGGATTGTGGGGAGTGTTGATGACGACGGCCTTGGTGTTTGGGCTAAATGCCGCTTCCAACTCGCGCCGATCGATCGAGAAGTCGGGGTCGCGAAGCGCAACGTATCGAGGAGTCGCGCCGGCAAGGATAACGTCGGGTCCGTAGTTCTCGTAAAACGGTTCGAAAATAACCACCTCGTCGCCCGGATTGATGACCGCCAGCATCGTGGCGATCATTGCCTCGGTCGCGCCACAGGTGACAGTGATGTTCAAATCGGGATCGCAGGTAATTCCGTTGTAGGAACGGACTTTCTCGGCGATCGCAATCCGGAAGTTGGGGGAACCGTGAGTTATGGCGTACTGATTGAATTCCTGATCGATCGCGGCTTTGGCCGCCTGCTTAAGCTCTTGGGGTGCCGCGAAGTCAGGAAAACCCTGCGCCAGATTCACCGCACCACATTTCAGCGCGCGCCGCGTCATCTCCCGGATGACGGACTCGGTGAAGAACCGGGTTTTTAGCGAAACTTCAGTTGGCATCCAGCGCCAGTCTACGCGCGAACCGCTTGTCGGACCATCGCGGCGGACTGCGCCACATTCGCGATACTCTGAGGAAGACGAGCGTTTTTCTGTGTGGCCACCAGCGGAGTGGGTCGGTTGGTGAAAGTCAGTAGGCGACGAGAAAAGATAGGGCGCGTCACTCCTTCAGCGTGTCGGCATCCTCGGCCAGCAGGATGGCACCCTGCTTCATTCGCCACTGATCAATGACCTCGACGTTGAAGCGCCAATCGCTTCCTATTTTGAATCCTGGCAGTAGTCCCTTCTTTAGCAATCGGTAGATTGTCGAACGGTGTACCCGCAGGTATTCGGCGAGTTCGTTCACAGTCAAGACTTTTACAGCTTGTGCCATCGAGTCAATCTTACCCCCGCCACGCTTCGTCTATCATGGTTTAATTCATACCTATAACGCCATAAAGATTCGAATGGGGCAACTCTTTGTTTACGATAATTAAACAAGTTTTTGATCTTATAAGGACGGCTCTCTAATGTTCGTTAGTGTTGAAGGTCTCTGTGAGTCAATGAGTTTGAACCAAATTGAAGCCGGCGCTCGGAGCGGCGAACTGACCGTACATGTCGCAGTCGTTCGGCCATTCACCAACTCCCGGAGCCCCGAAAATGAATCCGCCTTGGCAAGTTCTGTAGTAAATCTAGGTTGCGAGGGTTCGGGCGCTGTTTGGAAAAGTCTGCCAAGTCGTTCGTCAAGCGAGTCGAAATGATTCCCCCGGCGGGAGAGTATCGATACGAGATTCGCCGCACCGGTGAAGCCCTGGCGCGGGAGGAGACGACTTTCGACGGAAGGAAGATTGCCGGCTGGCGGCAATCACTGGAGGGAGCCAATCGCAACGAAGTCGAAGCCGAAATTTCACCCGAGGGCCTGGTGGTACGGGTGCGCTTGCGCTACGTACGCGGGCCCTTCTCGCGCAACGCAAGCTACGAGGCCGGCGACGATTTTCTGCGTGGGAGCGTGAGCGCGCTGGGCGGGCGTAACGCGGTAACCGCCAAGCTGGGCAGATTCCGCGAGGTGAGTGCCGATTTCTTACTCTTCCGCGCGCTCACTCTCGGACATGTTCGTGAGCGGCGGCAGACACGATGGACCGGCAGAGTAGTCACTATCGATTCCGCGACCCTGGTCGCCACGTCCAACAAACAATCGGCTCGGGCGGCGGACGATGGCGGACTTAGATGGGTTTACGAGCCGCGGATGGGGGACGTCGAGGACATTGAAATTGACCCGCAGGGAAGGGTGCTTTGCCGTCGCGACAACCGCGGCGGCGAGGCTACGCTCGTGGTCGGCTGAATCGGCGGCTTAAGCCGCAATTTTGTTGCGCGGCATCCGGCAGTCTCCGTCAAAGGTCGCGCCCTCGTTCAGCACTAGGCTCGGGGTGCTGATCGTGCATTGCGCCCGGGCGGTGGCAAGCAATTCGACACGTTCACGCGCCGTCACCTCGCCGCTGAAAACACCCGCGATAGTGACCCGCGTGGCGGAAATGCGGGCGGTCACCACTGCGCCGCTGGCGATCACGACGTCCTCGCCGGTTATCTCACCCTCGGCCTCGCCTTCGATTTTTACTGGACCGCGAAAATTCAACTTGCCCGAGATCTTGGAGCCCTTGCCGACCTTGGAATCGGTTGCGTCTTCCGGCGCTGGCATCGTTTGATGTTTCCTTTCAACGTTTCGGCTACCAATAGCGAATAAGCGCACAGATCGGCAATCTCATCCGAGATGGATAATCGCATCTGATGTTACGAAATGAATATCAAGAGCCCGGAACTTCCGCGATCTTGACTTTTGCGCGCCAGGTCGCAGCAGGTCACAATAAGGCTCCCATGGGAAACCACAACCCGGCGGAGCACGGTCCCGAACGTGGTGGCGGTCAGGGCCTGGATCGCAATCAGTTCGAATCGGGCGATCGTGCGATCCTGGCCTTGCTGAAAAATACCCGGGCCGCCGATGAGACCGACTTGGTCGCGACCTTCCGCGATGGCGCCTACGAAGTTTGGTCACGCCGGGGCATGGTGCGATTCAAACGCTACACCCATCCGGGAGGCACGCTCCGATTCAAGGTGATCGAGCAAATCGGCGAGAACCCAGTAGCCAACCAGGACCCTTTCGCGATCGCCTCAATCGACGAAGAGCTGCAAGCCTCCGCTCGCAGCGGGAACAGTTCCAGCGATCCCAACCGCGCTTTTTTCGAGCCCGAGGTTCTGTCCCATCCCTACGCCTATGAGCGTATCGCGCAAGTTTTCGATAGTCCTCGGGGGCCGGATCTGATCGTCAGCCCCAAAGCTTATGCATACGGGCTCCAGCCCGGGCAGCACGGTGCCCTCGATGTTGTGCAATCGCGCGCGCCGCTGGTCTTGGCCGGTTGTGGAATCACCGGCGGCCAGTACGAGCTTCCCGCGCGACAGGTGGATATCGCTCCAACCATCGCGCGCATCATGCACTTTCCAGAATTGGAGGGGCGTGGTGCAGACGGTGCGCCGGCGCGGGTGATGCTCAAGCGCCAGGACGGCGTGGCACTGATGGACATTGTCGATCACAACGCGCGCGCACCGGAGCTCGTGTACCTGATCTTGCTCGACGGCTTGTCGCACAGCGAGCTGGTCTGGCAGTTGCAGCACAATCGGTCGGCGATTCCCGCCATCGCTTCGCTGGTCGAACGCGGCGCGTTTCTCCAGTACGGCTCGATTGTAAACTTTCCGAGCATCACCTGGCCGAGTCATTCGACCATCATGACCGGCACCTGGTGCGGCCATCACGACATCGTCAATCCAACCTTTCATCTGCGCGAGCATCGAGAGACCGTTCCAATTCAGGGCAACATCTTTGAGATGGAACACCACCTCAACCCCGAGGTCGAAACCCTCTACGAGGCGTTCAAGCGCGCACTCGGATCGGACGCGATCACCGCATCGATTCACGAGCCGCAATCCCGGGGCGCGGATCACGCGGTCTTCGAACGGCGCATCCTGGGCGACAAGGCGCGCCTTAAGGCCTTGACCCAGGAGATGTCGGCTGAGGTCAGCCCGCGCTGGATGTCCGACAATTTGCCCGGCATGTATCGCGAGGAAATCGTCGACGTACGCGGGATGGCGCAGGTTCTCAATCTGTTCGACCACTGCGGCGCGAATCATCCCGTGTTTGTGGCTCACGAATTCGTGCTCACCGACGGGGCGGGGCACGACTACGGACCGCATCACGACGGCCTGCGCGAGGCCATCTATCGCACCGACCGACGCATCGGGAAGATTTTTGCGATGCTTCGCGAACGCGGACTGTTTGACTCCGCGTTGTTCGTCCTGACCTCTGATCACGGCATGGCGGCGCAACGTACCGAGTTGAAGGCGAATCCGGCGCGCGCGCCGAGCGCAGCTGGAATCAAGGGCGTGTTCGCCGAGCCGATGATCTATCTGAGAGATCTCGCCGTCGCTTGTGAACGGGCGCGGGATCTGAGGAGCCTCCGCGTAGTGGTGACCGACAACGACCGTCTGCCCGATGATGTGCACCCCCCGGTCGCCGAAGCACGGGTCACCGTTGTCGCCCGCGAGCAGAGCCCGATAGGCGAGGCACTGACCACGCAATCGGGCAGCGCCGCCTTCGCGACCCCCGCCAACCTGAGTGACAGCGAACTCACGGTGCGAATCGAGCACCCGAATTTCAACTCACGTACGGTCACGGGAGACGGCACGCCGATCCGTCCGGATTTGAAGAAACTGCTCTACGGCAAGTCCTGATCGCCTCCGACCTCGGCGGCTCGCATCATTTTTTTCGGCCCGCATCAGGCCGTGCTAAGCTCGGTGGTATGCACGATCTCGAGGGCAAAGTCGCACTAGTAACGGGAGGGACGCGGGGTCTCGGGCGCGCGATTTCGCGGCGCTTTGCCATGTTGGGCGCGACCGTCGCGATGAACTATCGGCGCGATGAGGATAGCGCCACAGCCGCGCTCGCCGAGGTCCGTGCGATCGCGCCTCAATCGATACTCATCCGGGCCGACCTGGAGAGCGAGGCCGAGGTACGAACCATGGTCGCGCGGGCGGCATCGGAGCTGGGGCACGTCGATATTCTGGTGGCGAACGCGGCCGCTACCGCATTTAAGCCTCTGCTGGAAGCCAAGCCACACAATCTCCAACGTACCTTCAACCTGAGCGTAGGAGGGTTCGTCGCGGCCGTGCAGGAAGCGTCGCGCGTCATGCCGGACGGCGGGCGCGTGCTCATGGTCTCGGGAATCGATTCGATTCGGAATCTGCCGGGACATGGCGTGCTCGGTGCTGCCAAGGCTGCGCTGGAAAGCATGGTGCGCGACTTCGCTTTCGAGCTGGGCCCCCGCGGGATCACGGTCAACGGGCTGAACGTTGGCTATATCGACACCGATTCTGCACGCTTCTACACGCGCTATCTCGGGATCTCATGGGAAGAATTCAAGGGCCGATGCGAACAGCGATCGGCGCTGAAGCGTCTGCCCTCTCTCGACGAGGTCGCCTCGGTCGCCTGTCTGATCTGCCTGCCGGAGGCCAGCTACCTGACCGGGCAGACCATCCTGGTGGATGGCGGGTTTACCTTGCACTTTCCTGGCGCTGAGTGAGCGGCTGTCTTAAAGGGCGGCGACCAAGCCTGGGCTCGTGCGAAGGAATCAACGCCCACCAGGAGGTGGTGTGGAATTCGGGTTCCCCGCATCGATTTAGAGAATAGGAATAGCCGTAGAGCGCGTATTTTCACCGCCTGAAGCGAAAGGCGAAGAGTCCAAGAAAGCGCGATTGCATCCTTGTTGTCCCTCGAATGCCTCACTCGCGCTACGAGCTGTCCGATGAGGGCCCGCCGGCGAATTACACAGGGCCGTGCCTCGGTTGTCTGGGCCGATCGAAGCCGTACTTTCCCGGAAGCGCAGGAGCGCCTGCGCGCTCAAGCCGACTATTTCGCGGGGCGGCGAACTATTTTGATGTTGCCCCACCTGCCGATCGCCCCTTGCCCGTGGCACGAGACACTCCCCTTGCCGGGTTGGAGGTCTTTTTCGCTCATCAGTCCCATCGCAAGGGTGCAGGGGCCAAGCCTGAAAGGCACGTTCGAATAGCAACGCACCTCGGTCTCATCCATGAGGAAAGTTATCCGGTCCGCACTCGAGTCGTAGACAATCTCGTAGTGATGCTGCTGGCCAGTTTGCGTCGAGCCTCGCATTTCCTCGAACAGACAAAAATACTTGGGCCCGCGCGCCGGCGTCGCATCGGGGACGCCCGGGAAGGGAAGTTTGCCGTAGACCGTCGCCACCATGTCGTTGCCTACAAAAAAATCCAGCGCAGCGCCGCTTGAAAAATCCAGCACGTTGAACGATACGAACCCGTCGTACAGATCCTGCGGACGCCCACCGACGATGGTTGCCGCGAGGTCGAAGGAGAACGAAATCGTACCGCTGGCCGGCGGCGCGAACGACGCAGTGCTGAAGTACATGTGCTTGGCATTGTCCAGGATCTGTTCGCTGTCGTGGTGCCGCGTGTAGGGAACCGCGGCGACGCGCAGAAATCCGTCCTGGATGATCACCACCGCTCCCGGCTCCTGGTATTGCCAGAAGCTTCCGTCGGGGAGCGGAAAGCCGGCGGGAACCCACTGGCCTTCGCCGGTAATCACCGACGAAAAATTTGAATAATCGATGGTCTCTTCGCCGGTCACCGAGTTGCTCATCACCACCATCCGTTCAGTTCCTGAGTCAGCGTTATCGAGCGAATCATTCACTGGCGAGCGACGCAAGCTGTGCTCGTGGGTTGGTTTCGGCTAGTCAATTGGAGGTGGCGCTTTACGACAACATCGGAATTGGCTACGACACCACCCGGCGTGCGGATCCATTTATTCTCTCGCGTTTGCTCCATCATCTTGCTCCCGTCAAAGGTCGTCTTTATCTCGACGTGGGATGCGGGACCGGCAACTACACCGCCGCGATCGGCGCGGCGGGCGTGCGGATTGCCGGTGTCGATCCTTCGCGCACGATGCTCGCTCGTGCGCGCGAGAAAAGTCCCGCTCTCGCCTTGCACAATGCGCGCGCCGAAGCTCTCCCCTTCAAGACCGAATCCTTTGCGGGTGCTACCTGTACCTTCGTTCATCACCATATGGACGACCCAGTCGCGGCATTTCGCGAGGTCCATCGCGTCCTTCGTCCTGGTTCCCGGCTGGTTCTTTTCAACAGCACCGTGGAGCAGATGCGCCACTACTGGCTTCGCGAATACTTTCCCAATTCCCTGGCCCAGGCCGCCGCTCCCATCGAGCGCTACGAGGCGCGTGACGCGCTGGCGGCCGCGGACTTTGTGATCAGGACCGTGGAACCCTACGTGGTCAGCGAAGATCTGCGTGATTGGTTTCTGCTGTGCGGAAAAAACCGGCCGGAGCTTTACCTCGATCCGAACGTGCGTGCCGGAATTTCAATGTTTGCCGCTGCGCGCGACCAAAGCGAAATTGAAGGCGGCGTCGAGAAACTGCGAAAGGACATTGTCTCGGGCCGAATCGCCGAGGTGCAGCGAAAGTACGCCTGGGACGGTGGCGACTATACCTTCACCGTCGCAGTTCGATAGACGGTTCTCCAAAAAACCGGGCGGACGGCCACGTCCCGGAAACCGCCAACTGCGTTTCCCTGCAGCGGAACATCTGCCGGCTGCGCCCCTGCTCTTCTCGGCCACCCCGGTTCATACGCGGCACATCAAGCCGCCGTCCACGATGATCGCCTCGCCCGTAACGAACCCTGCCGCCGGCGAAACCAGGTAGAGGAGGGCGCCCCCGATTTCCTCCGGTTTGACCAGCCGATTGGAAGGCAAATACTTGAGCAGGGTCTTTTTGAAGTTCTCGTCGGCGTTAGTTGGACTCGCTGGCTCTTCGAGCCACCCGGTCTCCAGCGCGTTGACCCGGATCCCCTTGCGCGCCCATTCGAGTGCCAGCGCGCGAGTGAGGTTTAAAACGCCCGCCTTGGCCATGCAGTAGAGAGTGGCATTGGGTACGCCCCGATCGGCGAGCACCGAAATGATGTTTACGATCACGCCGCTGCCCTGGCGCAGCATCACCCGGCCGCCTTCCTGACAGGAAGTCCACACGCGCTTGAGGTTGCCGTCCATCACTCGATCGAAGGCGGTGTCGTCGGCGATTTCGGCAGGGCCGTACCAGGGTGCATCGAGGGCATTGACCAGGATGTCGAGTCGGCCCAACTGCTTGGCCGCGAGATCGGCAGTCGCGCTGAGATCGGCGCGTACCGCGCTGTTCTGGACCTGGAGGATGGGCTTCTCGCCAACCGCCTGAACGGCCTTGGCGATTTCTCTCAGCTTGGCGTCGGTCCCCGGCTCCTGCGATGCGATGAGCAGTTTGGCTCCGGCCTCGGCCAGCGCAACCGCGGCGGCGCGTCCGACCACGGTTTCCGCGCCAACTACCAGCGCGCCGCGCCCTTCCAGTGAGAAGTCATTCGCGATTCCGTCTGATGGCATGGCTTCACCGTGACTCCGCGGGCAACACCGGGACAACTCCCGTCGGGGTTACACCGCCGGCCAGTCCGCCGCCGTCGATGGCAATAATTTCGCCGTTGATGTGGTTGGACAGGTCCGCGGCAAGGAATACTGCCAGCGGTCCCAACTCGGCGTCGTCGCCGGGTCGGCCTATTGGGATAAACTTTCCGCCCTTGAAGAACCGCATCATCTCCTCGTTGTGCGGAAAGATGCCGGGCACGATGCAATTGGTCTGGATGTTGTATTGCGCGTAGGTGAGGGCGAGCGAGCGCGTGAGCTGAAGCACTCCCCCCTTGGAGCAAGCGTACATATAGTTGTGTTTGCCGCCGCGCAGACCGTAGCCGGAGGCGATGTTGATTATCTTGCCGCGGTTCTGCTTGAGCATCTGCGGAATCACTGCCCGCGCCGCATAGAACTGGCTGGTCAGGTTGGTATCGAGTCCCCGGCGCCATTCGGCGTCGGTAATTTGTTCGATTGGTTTGCCCAGCGAATCGTCGCCGCCGCCGGCATTGTTCACCAGAATGTCGATGCGACCGAGTTCGCGGACCGCGGTCGCCGCCAGCGCGTTGACTTGCTCGGAGCTGGTGACGTCGGTCGGGGCAATGACACATTTGCGCCCGGTCTTCTCTACCTCGGCCGCGGTTTCTTCGAGCTGCGCCCGGGTGCGTGATGCCGCCACGATATCCGCCCCCGCCTGCGCGAATTTTATCGACATTGCGCGGCCCAGCCCGCGGCCCGCTCCGGTGATAACCGCGACCCGGCCGTCAAGTTTGAGATCATCGAGAATCATGATGTCACCTCGATAGAAGCTGCCGTTCGCTCGGCAGTGCAGACAGCTAACTAACATAGCAGCACGCATGCGCAAACGACGCTACGAATTGTTTTCCAGGCGAGTCGCCGAGACCGCTTTTGACGGCGCACGTTGAGCGGTCTTATAGTGAAGCCGGAGGCCGCTCCCATGGCGTTAAAGATCACGATGTTCTCCGACTTCGTTTGCCCGTTCTGCTACATCGGGTTCGAGGTAATCCGCAAGCTCAAACCCGAGTTCCATATCGATCTGGAATGGCGCGGCTACCAGATTCATCCCGAATGGCCGCCGGAGGGAATCCCGGCCGAGCAGGTCAGTGCACCCTCGGATATGGATGCACGCCGCGCCGCCTGGCAGCGGATAACCGCGATGGCCGAAGCGGAGGGTCTTGAGATCAAGGCGCCTACGGTATTCACCAGCTCGCGTGCCGCTCTCGCGGCATGCGAATTTGCGCGCGAGCAAGGCGGCGCTGACGAACTTGAGGGGCGCATCTATCGCGCGTATTTCGTTGAGGGCGCGAACATCGGCGATGCGAACCTGGTCGCGCGTCTCGGGGCCGAGTGCGGCTTCGACGAAAACCAAGTCGCGCAGGCAATTCGTGCGCCCCAATACGAGCTGCGGCTGAAAAACAATGCGCTCGTGGCGCGTCAGCGCTCGGTCAGCGGCGTGCCGACCTTCTTTATCGGCGAGTATCCGCTGGTTGGGGCGCAGAGCTCCCAGGTAATGCGACAGATTCTTCAGCGAGCGACCGAACGCGTTATCGCCACAGCCTGAGTCCCGCCTCGAAAGCGTCTCCGTTCGGTCAGCACCGGAGCATACGATGCGTCTCAAAAACAAGGTTGCGATCATTACCGGCGCCGGCAGCGGTCAGGGCCGCGCTGCCGCGCTAATTTTCTCCACAGAAGGGGCCAAGATCGCGGTCTCGGATTGGAAGCCCGAGCTTGGCGATGAAACCGTCACCCTGGTGAAGAAGGCCGGCGGTGAGGCAATCTTCATCCGCACCGACGTGTCCGAGTCAGCCGACGTGCAGAATTTGGTGCGAACCACGGTCAGCACTTACGGCCGGATCGACATTCTCTACAACAACGCCGGGGTCGGCTTCTCGTCACCGCTGTCGATGTCGGATGTCATCAACACGCCGGAAGCGGATTGGGACCGCGTCATCGCGATCAATCTCCGCAGTATGTACCTGACCGCAAAATACGGCATTCCCGAGATGATCAAATCGGGTGGAGGCTCGATCATCAACACCGCATCGATCGCTGCGCTCATCGGATCCGGAGCCGCGCATGCCTACACCGCGGCGAAAGGCGGGATGGTGGCGCTGTCGCGCGCGCTGGCGGTGGAATTCGGGCCGAAAAATATCCGGGTCAATTGCATCTGTCCCGGCGCAATCGATACTCCGATGATCGCTCCGGTGATCGATCCTCTAAAAAAGAGCGGGCAGCCGTTCATGACCTCGCCGATTCGCCGCCTCGGCATGCCCGAGGACATCGCCAATTGCGCACTTTACCTGGCGTCGGATGAATCGAGCTTCGTGACCGGAGCGACGCTGGTGGTCGACGGCGGCTATATCGCGCAATAAGCCTGCTCGCAGCCACTTAAAGTATCGCATTAGGTTCCAAAGAGCGCAAAAAACGGCGAGCAGATGCCTTCACAGGAGAAACGGTCATGGCTAAACCCCTCGAGCAGCGCATCCAGGAATTGGAAGATCGGGATCAGATCAAAGAGTTAACCGCCCGCTACTGCTGGCACGTCGCGCATGGTGAGGGCGAAGCGGTGGCCGGACTCTTCACTGACGATGGGGTGCTGGAGGTCACGGACGGCAGTTTTAAGCCGGTACGCGGACGCGACGCGCTGCTCAGCTTCTATCGAGCATCGGTCAATCAGCCCGAGTTGGCGATTCCGTTTATCCAGAATCACATCATCGAAGTAAAAGGCGACGAGGCCGAAGGTACCTGCGGGATCGAAGCGCGCTTCACGCGCAACGGTGAGAGCGTGACCGCGGCCGGCTACTACGAAGATCGCTACCGACGGGACAACGAAAAATGGCGCTTCGTCCAGCGCAAGATCACTTTCTATCACGTGGTCCCGCTCAAGCGCGGGTGGGCCGAGTCGAAGGCCCCAGCGCCGAAAGGCTAGCCCCTCCTTCTCTCCTCATAAGCGGAGCGATAAGAGAGAGGAACTGGCTGTGAAAGTTCCCACCTGCAAGTGCCGCACGGGCGGCTGGACATGAACAAAAGCCAGCCCGCCGTGTTTCTCGATCTACGAGGCATCAAATGCCCTCTAAACTGGGCCCACGCCAAGGTGCGACTGGAGGAGATGTCGCGCGGGCAGGTGCTGGAGATTCTGCTCGATGATCCGCGCGGGGCACGCGACATACCGCAGGCGGCCGAAACCGAAGGGTACGTGGTCCTGGATTCCAAGGCGGAAGACCGGAGTTTCAGACTGCGAATCGAAAAATAGAAGCTGTGGGAGACGTAAGACTATGGCAGGCACCTGGGATCTGGTTATCCGCAACACCACCATCTACGACGGTACCGGTGCCAAGCCGACTATCGGCGACATCGCGATCAATGGCGACCGGATCGCCGCGGTTGGCGATGTCTCCGGCGAGGGCGTGCAAGAACTTGATGCGCGCAATCGCGCCCTAGCTCCCGGATTTATCGACGTTCACAGCCACGACGATTTCGCCGTGTTCCTCACTCCTGCGATGGACTTCAAGGTGATGCAGGGGGTGACGACCGACGTGGTTGGTAATTGCGGAATGGGCGCGGCTCCTTTTCCGATCGCGGTCGCGATGTTCAGCGGTCTGCACGGCCGCAGCAATGTTCCAGAGTGGAATGGGTACGCCGGTTATCTTGCTGAAATCGATCGCAATCCGCCGAGCCTGAACGTTGCGGCGCTGGTAGGACACGGCACCGTGCGCTACAGCGCGATGGGTAATGCATGCCGCGAGCCCTCCGCCAAAGAACTCGACCACATGCGCGCGGTGGTGCGCGAGGGACTTGAAGGCGGCGCGCTTGGCATGTCTACCGGCCTTATCTACGAGCCCGGCCGCTACGCGCGGACTGCGGAGATCATCGAACTGACGCGCGAAGCCAACCGGACCGGTGGGCTTTACGCCAGTCACATGCGGGATGAAGCCGCGCACCTGCTGGATGCGGTCCGCGAGACGATTCACATCGGTGAGGAAGCCGGCGTGCCAGTGCAGATATCGCACCACAAGGCCTCTGGTCGAGAAAATTGGGGTCTGGTCAATGAATCACTCAAACTTATTGAAGCGGCGCGCGGGCGCGGCATCGATGTGACCGCGGATCAATACCCTTATACCTCCGGCAGCACCATTCTCCAGGCGGTAATCCAAAACGGCGGATTGGACGAGCGAGCAGACACGGGAGCCGTGGGCAGTATAGCGCCGGAAAAACTGCTGTTTGCTTCGACTCCCAAGCATCCCGAATGGGAAGGGCGGACGCTGAAAGACTTGTGCGACGAATGGCAGCTCGCGCCACGGGCCGCGGGCGAGCGCGTTGCCGCCGAGGAGGGTCCAGGAGCGGTAGTGGTGATGGAGACCATGAACGAAGATGACGTCCGCACCGTGATGCGGCATCCCAGCACCATGATCGGATCGGACGGACTCGCCATGGGCAGTCGGCCGCATCCGCGTCTGTATGGAACCTTCCCGCGGGTGCTGGCGCGCTACGCACGAGACGCAGGCTTGATGACCCTGGAGGAGGGAGTGCATCGAATGACCGGAATGTCCGCCGCGAAATTCGGCCTGAAGGAGCGTGGGCAGGTGCGCCCGGGTTTCTATGCGGATCTGGTCATTTTCGATCCCTCCTCTTTGCTCGATACCGCGACCTACGAACAGCCGCGCCGCTATCCGGAAGGTTTGCACTACGTGTTGGTAAACGGCATCGTCGTCGTGCGCGACGGCCTCCACACCGGCGCCCGCCCCGGGCGCGCGTTACGCCGCAACTCCTGAAGCATGGACGGCTCGTTTAGAGGGTTGGTGGTGTAAGTTGCCTTCCGCTGGGGATGGCCGAGATTGAGGCCTCCGCGGAATCTGAGTACCGGAGTTCTTCTTATGCGCGTTCAAGTTGGCGATGTGCGCCTGTTCTTCGACGTTGACGGTGCGAGGCTTCGGCCCGATGGCCCCAGGATGCGCGAAGTGCCGACCATCCTCATGCTGCATGGTGGCCCGGGGTTCGATCATTCTGTCTTCAAACCGGACCTGTCCGGCCTCGTCGATATCGCGCAGATTATTTATCTCGACCATCGCGGCAACGGACGCAGCGATCGCAGCCGTCCGGAGTACTGGAACCTCGATAGATGGGGAGACGACGTGCGCGCATTCTGTGACGTGCTGGAAATCGAGCGGCCGATCGTTCTCGGCGAATCGTTCGGCGGCATGGTGGCGATGGCTTACGCAAGCCGCCATCCAGACCATCCGGGCAAGCTGATACTCGCGAGCACAGCGGCCCAAATTCGGCCCGATCGATCGCTGGAAGTCTTCGCGCGCCTTGGTGGTGCGCAAGCGCGCGACGCAGCGCAACGCTTCTTCGACAATCCTTCGCAAAGCGTGATGGCGGAATATATTCAGAAGTGCCTGCCGCTCTACACCCGGCGGCAGCGAAGTCCGGAATGGATGGCGCGCTCGGTGCAGAATGTCGAGCTGACCTCGTTCTTTTTCCAGGGAGAAATTCGCACTTTCAATTTGCTGCCCCAGCTGGCCCGGATTCGATGTCCCACCCTGATCACGGTCGGCGACATGGATCCGATCACACCGATGCAGAACTCGCAGGACATGGCAGCCGCGCTCCCGGCCAACCTGGTTCGTCTGGAACTTTTCAAAAATGCGGGCCATGGCGTGCAGCGCGACGATCCCGAAAAGTTCGACCGCGTGGTCCGGGAGTTCATCGCGTCGTGACAAGGGGTCGGGTCGGGCAGCCTGCGGAATCGGATTGACGCTGGTTGGGCAAAGGCCATTGTCCCAGGATTTTCAAGCAACTTCCCCTCGCGTGGCTCCGCGAGGGTTCGAAGGAAGCGGAAAAGATTCGCGATGCCCCCCACGAGACTGGTGTCGTTAGATGGGAACCGTCCCGGGCGAGGAGCCGGCCTGCTACCATAACCGAGGGGCGTTTCGGTCTCTCTTGAGTGGTCCCTGCTTTCACGTGATGTGGCTAGATCCGCGCGGCGAGCCCCCGCGCAGGCCTGAATTTTCCGATGGCAGCGAGCGTGATGGTTGGCAGTGGAAAGCCCGTTTCTCCTGCTCGCTTCTCGTAATGCGGGAAGGTCAGAGCGGGTGAGTCGCGAATCCGCCGCAGGCTCAAGAGGTGCACCACTAGGCCGACCGCGATGGCACGACTAGAGTCTCCACTATGCGATGCGGCAAGTGTGGCACCGAAAATCCTGGGGGGATGAAGTTCTGCGGCAATTGTGCCGCGCCGCTGCGCAATCTCTGCCCGAAGTGCGGATTTGAGAACCCTGACAGTTTCAAATTCTGTGGGCAGTGCGGCGCCGCTCTGGCCGTGCCTGCCGCCGCCCGCCCCGAGACGAGGCCGGCCGCTCGCGAGGTTGGCACCGGTCCACTGGAGGGCGAGCGCAAGGTCGTAACCGCGCTGTTCGCGGACATGAAGGGCTCGATGGAACTGATCGAGGACCTCGATCCCGAGGATGCGCGCGCAATCGTTGATCCCGCGATAGCGAGGATGATCGACGCGGTCCATTACTATGACGGCTATATCGTTCAATCTACCGGCGACGGAATTTTTGCATTGTTCGGCGCGCCGCACGCCCAGGAAGATCATCCCCAGCGCGCCCTCTACGCCGGCCTCAAGATGCAGGAAGAGATGCGCCGCTACGCCGGTGAACTTCGCGCGGCGGGCCAGCCTCCGGTCGAGATTCGGATCGGGGTCAACACCGGAGAAGCGGTGGTCCGCTCAATTCGCACCGGCGATGCCAAGGTTGAGTACACCCCGATCGGACACGCGGTAAGCCTCGCCTCTCGCATGCAGACCCTCGCACCCTCGGGCTCGATCGTGATTGCCGCCGAGACGCGTAAAATCGTAGCCGGCTACTTCGAGCTCAACTCGCTCGGTCCGGCACGGATTAAGGGAGTCACCGAGCCGGTCGAGGTCTTTGAAGTTACCGGTTTGGGGCCGCTGCGCAGCCGGCTGCATAGATCTGCCAGCCGGGGCCTCTCCAAATTTGTAGGCAGGACGGTCGAGATTGCGCACATGAAGCGAGTCGCCGAGCTGGCGCGCACGGGTCATGGACAAATCGTCGCGGCGGTGGCGGAGGCAGGAGTCGGGAAGTCGCGCTTGTTTTACGAGTTCAAGCAGATGCAGCAGAGCGGTTGGCGGGTGCTCGAGGCATTCTCGGTCTCCCACGGGCGGGCGAGCGCCTACCATCCGGTGATCGATCTGCTTAAGGGCTATTTTGCAATCGCGGATTCCGACGACGACCGCGCTCGGCGAGAGAAGATCACCGGGCGCGTGCTCGCCCTCGACCGGTCCCTCGAAGATACGCTTCCGTATCTGGCCCCGTTGATGGGCATTGGCGAGGAGTCCATCCTCTCTGCCGCTCCAGTCCAGGACCCGTCGCAGCTGCTGGAAGAATACAGCAAATTCTGGGAGCAGAGCCTGGACCGCCTGCAGGTGCTCGCAGCCAGTGCCAAGGGCAACTCGTTGGAGGGGATGGACCAATCCATCCAGCGCGCGCGCACCCGGGATGCGATCAAGCGTCTGCTTCTGCGCGAGAGCATGAACCAGCCGCTCATAGTCATCTTCGAAGACCTCCATTGGCTCGACGATGAGTCCGGCGAGGTTCTCGACCTGCTTGCGGACTCCATCGGCACGGCGCGGATTCTACTGATGGTCAACTATCGGCCCGAATATCACCATCAGTGGAGCAACAAGACTTACTACAGCCAGCTTCGCCTTGATCCGTTGGGGCCCGAAACGGCGGGCGAACTGCTCAATGGTCTGATCGGCGAAGACGCGCCGCTTGTTCCGCTCAAGGAAATGATCGTCCAGCGCACCGAGGGCAATCCGTTCTTCATGGAGGAAATGGTGCAGGTGCTGTTCGACGAGGGCGCGCTCACGCGTAACGGGACCGTCAAGCTGGTGAAGCCGCTTTCATCGATCCGCCTCCCCGCGACCGTCAAGGGAATCATCGCCGCGCGAATCGATAAGCTGGCAGCGGAGGAGAAAGACCTGCTTCAGACGCTGGCCGTGATCGGCAAAGAATTTCCGCTCGGCCTGGTCCGGCACGTTTCCGGCAAGTCAAACCAGACGCTCACCCCGCTGCTATCCAATCTTCAGGTCGGCGAATTCATCTACGAACAACCCGCAGCCCCCGAGCCGGACTATACGTTCAAGCACGCGCTTACCCAGGAAGTTGCCTACGATTCGATCCTGGCCGAGCGGCGCAAGGCAATTCACGAGCGCGCCGCGGCCGGAATTGAAACGATTTTCGACGCGCAGCTCGATGATCACCTCGATGAGTTGGCTAATCACTACTCGCGCAGCAGCAACCCGGCCAAAGCGGTTGAATTTCTGGAGCGTGCCGCCACTCGCGCCCACGCACGCTCCGCCTATGCGGAAGCGGAGCGTTATCTTACTCAGGCTCTCAGCCTTATCGCGGAACTCCCCGACACACGGGAGCGGGTGCGGCGTGAAATCGCTCTACGGGTTCAGTACGGAACCATCTTCGCGGCCATCCACGGGTTCGCCACGGGCGAACTCGACGCGCAGCTAGAGCGCACCCGCGAACTGTTAAGCAGGGCGGGCGAGTCCCCGGAAATCCAGATGGTGCTGGCCGGGATGTGGGACGTCGAAATTTCGCGCGGGCAGGTCAAGGCGGCTGCGGCGACTGCGCAACGAATGCTCGCGATTGCGGAAAACACTGGTGCCGAAGATGCTCTTGCCAATGCGCAGCATGCGACAGGTTCGACCGAGATGTGGCGCGGAAATCTGGTACCCGCACGAGATCACTTCGAGCGTGCTGCCGCGATCTACAATCGCGATTTGGACCGCTACCTGCCGATGCCCAGGGCGGGAGTAATTGCCGGACGCAGCCAACTCGCCTGGACGCTGTGGGCGCTGGGCTACCCGGAAAAAGCGCGCACTCGCATCCGCGAGGCTCTCAGCCTCGCGCGCAAGTTGAATCGCCCCTACAGCATGGCCTTCGCCCTCCAATTCGCCATCGCGGCCGAAGCGCTGTGCGGCGACTACGCTCAAATACGCGCACAGTCAGAGGCGTTGATCGAACTGTCGCAGCAGCATGGGTATCCGCACTGGCTCGCCTCGGGAACGATGTCGCTGGGCGCCTCGATTGTGGAGGAAGAGGATTTCGATCGCGGCATCGCGCTAATGCGCGAAGGCATGGCGGGCACCCGCGAATACGGAACTCTGCCGGTTTATCGATACGGATTGGTACTGATGGCCACCACCTTCCTGCGCGCGGGCAACGTGGAGGAAGGACTGAGGGCAGTGGATGAGGCAGCGGAGGGAATTGAGGCCGACGAGCGATTTAACGAGGCGGAAATCTGGCGGCTGCGCGGCGAGTTCATGCTGGCGAAGAGGCAGGAGCGCGCGGCGGCGGAGAATTTTCGTCGTGCCATCGGGGTGGCAAGGGCGCAACAAGGCAAATCCTGGGAGTTACGGGCGACCTTCAGCCTCGCAAAAATGTTGGCATCGCAGGACCACGCCGCGCAGGCGGATGCGATTCTCGCGCCGGTTTACCAGTGGTTCACCGAAGGCTTCGATACGAACGACTTGGTATTGGCGAAAACGTTATTGGACCGGCTGCAGGTTGAGCAACCCCGGCGCTGACTCCGGTCCGGCACCTCCTAGACTATCGGCGCGCGGGAGTCGCGTGCCACGCTCACGAAAGGCTCTGACTGCACGACGGCGTGGGTTTTAAAGTGTTAACCGGCTCCGCGACCCGCCGAACTCCGAGTGCCGCCTGGAACTACTTAACCCTGCGGAAGTGATCTGTCAGACGCTTGAAAAATCCGGCGCTCTGGACCGGCGCCTGGGTAACCACCGGTACGGAATCGATCTGCTTGCCATCCTGGGTGATGGCCAGCTGCCCCACACCCGCGCCTTTGGCAACCGGCGCACTCATGTACTTGGCCGCCGGATTCCAAGCGACATCGATCTTTCCTTCCTCGCCCTTACCAACCGTCACGTAAGTCTCGTGCACCGGGGCAATCGCGACGGTCTCGGCTACTCCATAGAAGACCGGGACAGTCGCGGGCATCACCTTGTGCGCATCGGGCTTGGCCGTCGCGAAGGTGCGAAAGCTCCAGTCGACCAGTTTTTCCGTTTCGACGCGCCGCTTCTCAGAGCTGGGCGTGCCCATTACCGCTGATACCAGGACCATCCCGTTCGACTTCGCCGACGCGACCAGATGGTAGCCAGCCTCTTCGACGTGGCCGGTTTTGATTCCGTCCACGCGTCCATCGTAGAAAAGCAGCGTGTTGAAATTGGGCTGTTTGATTTTGTCGTAGGTAAAGTCCTTCGCCCCTGTATAGGTCAGCGCCTCCGGGTGACGGCGAAGAAGTTCGCAACCGAGTTTCACCATGTCCGCCGCGGTCGTGTACTCGCCCTCAACCGGCAGACCATCGGGATTGGTGAAATGAGTCTCGCTGAGCCCCAATTCTGCCGCCTTCGCGTTCATCTGCGTCGTGAAACCGTCGGGGCTTCCGCCCAGGTATTCGGAGAGCGCTACCGCGGCATCATTGCCGGACGAGACCATCAGCCCGAACAGGAGATCCTGTACGGCGACTTTTTGCCCGACGCCTAGAAACATGCGCGAGACACTTTCATCCATCGAGAGTCTCCAGGCCTGCTCGCTAATCGGCATCATGGTGTCGAGCGTGATGCGCTTTTGTGCCAGCGCATCAAGCACCAGGAAAAAGGTCATGATCTTGGCGAGGCTGGCCGGTTGCATGCGCGCATGTTCGTTATAGGAATACAGAACCGCGCCGGTCTGTTGGTCGACCATCATCGCGGACTTCGCATCGAGCGCGAACGGTGCCGGACGATCGCCGAAGACATGGATATCGGAAAGAGAAACCGCGGGCGCCTCTTGGGACGCAGCCCGGCGCGAGGTGTGCGACCTGGTCCGGGCCGCCCACGCGGACGTTGCCAACAGCGATACTATCAATAAGACGAGCCAGGGAACGCCTCGATAACCGATGAGTCGCGCACGCATTGCTATCCGCTCCGCCTCCACCAATTTGAAGCTACGGTGCGGGGCCCGCGACCGCAAGACCAGCCATCGGATGACGTGAGTTCGAAAGCTGTTGAGAAGAAAACTGCAATGACCTCAATCGCCTCACTTGTCGACTCTGGAAAACCCACCACATACGACGTCAAAACCCAGCGCGGATGGGAGCGGTTGCCAATTTTTTAAAAGTGTCTTCGGACAAAGCTGGGCTGCGGGGTGGCCCGGCGGCCGGCCTGCCGCACGCATCGAGGTTCCCTTTGTACGGCGATGCGGATAAATGAAGTATTTACTCGATGGATATTTCCGTAATCCTCCCGGTCATTAACGAAAGGGAAAATCTTGACATCTTGATCCCGCGCCTCAAGTCGCTGCTCAACAATGCGCGGCTCGTCGGGGAGATTGTGGTGGTCGACGGCGGCTCGAGCGACGGCACCTGCGAGTCCGCCGCCGCTCACGGGGTCCGCGTGGTTTCCGAACGAGGAAAGGGATACGGCGCTGCGATTCAGACCGGATTTGAGGAGGCCCGCGGGGACTGGGTCCTTACGCTCGACGCGGACCTCTCGCACGATCCCGACTTCGTCGCCAAAATGTGGCGCGCGCGCGACCGCGGTGACATCGTGATCGCGTCGCGCTACACGCGCGGCGGAGTGGCCTATACCGACGTGTTTCGCAAAACGCTGAGCCGGCTGCTCAATATGTTTCTGCGCCGTTTCTGGTCGCTACCGGTGCGCGATGTTTCGAGCGGTTACCGCCTTTATCGGCGCGCCGCACTGGAGGGACTCAAACTTACTTCAACCAATTTCGAGGTGCTGGGGGAAATTTTGGTGCGGCTCTACGCGCGCGGTTACGCCGTGGTTGAAGTGCCGTTTACCTACTTCCCGCGCAGGGCGGGACGCTCGCATATCCGCCTGCTTCGCTTCGGCATGGCCCAGTTGCGATCGGCGCTGCGAATGTGGAAGCTGCGTAACTCGCTGGAGTCCGCGGACTATGATGAGCGCGCCTACTACAGCATCATTCCGTTCCAGCGCTATTGGCAGCGCCGCCGTCATTCCATCGCGGTCTCCTGGGCGCGCGGCGCAGGCCGCATCCTCGACGCGGGCTGTGGCTCAAGCCTGATCGTCCAAAGCCTCAACAACGCGGTCGGCATGGAATTCAACTTTGGCAAGTTGCGCTTCCTTCGGCACCACGGAATCCCACTTGCTCGCGGCTCGGCCTTCGCCCTCCCGTTCAAGGACGCGAGCTTCGACTGTGTGATTAGTTCACAGGTAATTGAACATCTCGCCTACGACGAAATCTTGTTTTCCGAAATGCGGCGGGTGTTGCGACCTGGCGGCATGCTGATTCTCGGCACGCCCGACTATGCGACCATCGGATGGCGCATTATCGAGCCGACCTACCGTTTTCTCCTGCCCGGCGGCTACGCCGACGAGCACATCACCCACTATACTCGTGAGAAATTGACCGAGATCCTCATGCGACACGGCTTTGGGGTGGAGGAAACCGCCTACATCGTTCGCAGCGAGTTGATCATGCGATGCCGCAAGCGCGACCTGCCGATCCCGGCACAGCAAAGTGCTCCATCCCCGGAGTCCAGCGCCGCATGATGGGGGAGAGCGACAACGTCCGGTGAACAGCGCGGCGCCGGGGTGTCATTTTCGCTTCGTTTGAGAGAGACTTCTCCGCGAAACCTCGGCGGCAATCGCAGATGGCGCTACGCATTGCGGGGTGACGGCAGGGCGTAACTATACGAGTCCTGATCGTTCCGAATGGAAACCTGGGGACGAATGGTCAGGGCGAACAGACCAGTGCGGAGGATGGCAGATGCCCAAGCTTACGGTTACCGATATCAATGTTCACTACGACGTGAGCGGAGGCGGCGAGCCGCTCCTGATGGTCATGGGATTGGGCGCCAGCTCGGCGGCGTGGGATCCTGAACTGGTGGACGAGTTGGCAAAGTCCTTCCGCACCATCACCTTCGACAATCGCGGTACCGGGCAAAGCGACAAGCCCGACAAGCCCTACTCCATCGAGATGTTCGCCGACGATGCGGCCGGGGTGCTCGACGGGCTGAAGATTCCGCGCGCCCATATTTTTGGAGTCTCGATGGGCGGGATGATCGCCCAGGAGTTCGCGCTCCGCCATCCAGGTCGCACCGGTAGCCTCACACTGGGATGCACGACTGCGGGCGGGTCCCATTCCGTCCCCCCGCCGCCGGAATCGCTCAAGGTGCTGACAGCACCCCGTGAGGGTGTTCCGCCAGAGGACATCATCCGGCGCGGCTGGCCGCTGTCGCTGACGCCGGAGTACATCAGAGATAATCGCGACCGGCTTGAGGCTCGCATCCCGCGGCTGCTTGAGCATCCGACCCCGCCGTTCGCGTTCCAACGGCAGCTCGAAGGAACCTACACGCTCAAGACCTGGGACAGGTTGCCTAACCTCAAGGCACCTACGCTCGTGATAACCGGAGCGAAGGATGTGTTGATCCCTGCGCGCAATTCGGAGCTTCTCGCGGAGCGGATTCCCGGCGCGAAGCTCCATCTCATCGCGAACGCGGGTCACGGTTTTACCACCGAAGGCCGCGATGAGTTCCTGCGCGTCTTTGTGCCGTTCGTGAAATCGCACCCACTCGGAGCTTGAAGGGATCTCCACCTATCGGGAGGGTGGCCACTTTACACGGGGTCCCGGAACGGTCGCGAAGAAACGTGCTCCTCGCCCTCGTGCTATAGCGGTGCCCCGGCGCCCCTGACTCACCGCGGAACGACTAGTTGCGGGAGGCGGCGGCGCCGCTTGCGATTTTGTTAGGCGGGCGCCTTTAATTCCCGAGGTGTCTTCCTTCTACGATTTTGCGCTGGTCTGCCAGGAACTGGGCCAGACTCAGAGTCGCCTGCAGATGGCGGAGGCGGTTGGTACTTTCCTCGCCGCATTGTCGATCGATGAAGCCGAGGTCGCGGCCCGCTTCATGGTGGGACGCGCCCTTGAGCAGGGCGAGGAGAAGCGGCTGCAACTCAGCGGCCGCGCGATTTGGAAAATCGTCGCAGAAATGGTCGGGGTCGAAGATCAAGGCGAGGATATCTTTGCGGCGGCGGAGGACTTCGGAGAGGCGGTCGCGATCATGCTCCGTCGCCGGACAGCGGATCCCGAACCGACCCTGACGATCGGCGAAGTCGATCGCGCCTTTCACGACATCGCGGAGATCGAAGGACGGCACGCGCGCAATCGCAAGCTGGACGCTCTGCGCGCGCTCTTTGCGCGAAGCTCCGCGCTCGAAGGCAAGTACCTGGCCAAAGTGTTGATCCGCGAGATGCGCCATGGAGTGAGCGAAGGCATGATGCTCGAGGCGATCGCGCGGATGGCCAATCGACCGGTTAGCGACGTGCGGCGCATCCATATGCTGGAAGCGGATCTGGGCCGTACCGTCCGGATTCTCCGCGAGGGCGGTGCCCTGCCGAGTGGACCCGGGCGAAGATCGGCGGGGGTGAAACCGCTTAAGCCGATGCTGGCGCAGCCCGCCGCGGACATTGCCGAAGCGTTTGCGATGCTCGGGCCCGAGCTCGCGTTCGAGCACAAACTCGATGGCGCCCGCGTGCAGATCCATCACGGGGAAGGTTCCACGCGCATTTTTTCGCGGCGCATGAATGAAATCACCACAAGCCTGCCGGAAGTGGTCGACACGATCGGGAAGCTTGGGGGGCGTTCGGCGATTCTGGACGGTGAAGTCATCGCGGTCGATTCGCTGGGGCGGCCATTGGCCTTTCAAGAGCTCATGCGCCGTTTTGGGCGTGTCAAGGACATCGAGCGACTGCGCGCTGAGCAGCCGATCAGGCTGCATCTGTTTGATCTGCTCGCGCTCGACAGCGCTCTGATAATCGATCATTCCTATGCGGAGCGCGCCCGCCTGCTCGACGATCTCGCGAGCGCCGCATCGCTGGACACGGTGCAGAGATTGATGACCCCGTCCCTCTCGGAAGCCGAACGGTTTTTCCGCGATGCGATCGCCGCCGGGTACGAAGGTGTCGTCGGGAAGGCGCTGAGGAGCGCGTACATGCCGGGGGTGCGCGGGCGCGGATGGGTGAAGATCAAGCACGCGCGCACGCTCGACCTTGTCATAGTGGCGGCGGACTGGGGCTACGGTCGTCGGCACGGATGGCTCTCTAACTACCATCTGGCGGCGCGCAATGAGCGAACCGGAGGTTTCAGCGAGGTCGGCAAGACCTTCAAAGGATTGACCGACGAACAATTCCGCGAAATGACCGAGCGCTTGCTCGCGTTGAAGATCAGCGAATCACACGGCACGGTCGTGGTGCGGCCCGAGGTTGTGGTCGAAGTAGGGTACAATGATATCCAGCGCAGTCCGCAATATGAAGCAGGGATGGCGCTGCGCTTCGCCCGCATAGTTCGCATCCGCACCGACAAAGCCGTAAGCGAGGCGGACTCCATCGAGGCGGTCGAGCGCGACTTCGAGCGCCAGCTCGTCAGGCCACTGGCCGCCAAGGTCTGATAGAAATAGGTGCAGTACATATTGCGCGACGAGGTCGCAAGACCTCCTTCGCCTTGTTGCGACGACGGAAGCAAACGGCGCGAGATGACGATCAGGCGGGTCGGTGATTGACAGCCCGCGAACTTAAGCGGGCATCACACCCCAGATACCGGGACATTTTCTAGTGTGAGTGCGAAATGATCTTCGTGTGCTGTGCTGCTGATGCGCGGTGGGGAGCCAGGCTCCACGCCCATAAAAAAACGCTCGCCCGAGGCGACTCGGGCTCTTCAAGCATCCGGTCAGTGACTGTTCAGATAGGAAGGCTCGTGGGCGTCCTGCAGGGCCATCGCGATCGCTTCGATCTCACTCTCCCCGAAGTCTTCAAACGCGAATAGCTCGACCGTCTCATCCTGCTCACGCCTTTCATACACGTCGCAGCACCAGCAGTGAGGACCCAGTTGCCGGGTTCGCAAGACAAAGGTGTTGGAGCCTACCACTTCCACCCGTTCCATAATGGCTACCTCCAAATCAGAAAGTGCCGTGGTCGCTGGCCGACCTAGTATGAGAAAAATAGCACGAAAGCGTCAGTCCAGCTAATGCCAAAGCGCGGAAAACGGCTTATTCACGACGTTTTTCAGGATTAGCGCGACTGTTACGATCGCTTGAGCAACCTTGTCCAGTCGGTCAACGCGTCGGCGGTGCTAGAAAATGCGATGGCGTTCCAGGGAATCTCGGGCGGCGCAAAATAACGGACCTCGACGGCTTCGGAAGACAGCGTCGCCGCGCCGCTTTGCGCGTGAGCCAGATACGCAATCAGCTGCGCATTGTGATTTGAAGTATCGGTATACACTCCGAGCAAGCCATCGACGATGGCACGCAACCCGACTTCCTCGCTCGTTTCACGCACGGCTGCGTCGATCGCCCGTTCGCCGAACTCTACGAACCCGCCCGGGAATGTCCATTTGCCCATCGCGGGTTGGTTACCACGCTTCAGCAGCAGCACGCGTCCACCATCAATCACCAGGCATCCCACCGCGAGCTTCGGCGCTGCAAAGAACACGAAACCGCATCGCACGCACACGGGATGTTCATTTCCCTCGGGCAGGATCGGACGGCGCTCCATCGGTCCGCCGCACAAGGGGCAGAAGCGGGCCTCGCGCGGGAAGCGATGCTGCACGCTGTGATTGGGGTGAACTGCTTCCTTGTTGATCCTACTCAACGCCGCCGCCAGTCTGCTGGTCGCTTTTCACTTTCCATCGATGCCGCCCGAGCGCGCGAGCGCCAGCAACGCCGAGGAAAGTAGAAAGCTTAGCTTGTACGAGTCAAACTACCTCGCTGAGCTCCCGAAGGACGAACCGAACCCAAAGTTGGATCGAAGTGAATCACGCAGTCAGCCGCCTCACCAGAGCCTCACCGATGAGGACGATCATCGCGGCGATAATCAGAAACGAGCTCAATGATTCGCGCCGTTCGAGCGTCGGGCGCGAGAGCCCAGTTTCACTGACGCTTGGATTCAAGCGCCCTCCGGTCGCCGATGCGAGTCTTTCCAGTAGGCCGTAGTTCGCTTCGGGTCTTGGCAACTCGGCTAGCACGGCAGGGCTTACCGTGTACGCAAGGGGCGGAAGAGTGGCGGATTTGGATCCGCCCGGCGCGCGCATGGTCAGGTAGTAAGTCCCCGGCACCGGCGCGTCGATCGATCCCGAAAACTCGCCGGGAACCTGCTCCGTCAGAGCTGTCTCGTAACGGATGTTGTTCGGGCCGGTCGCGCTCAGGTTGAGAACGCTGAGACCCTTCCCGAATTCCGAGGAATAATCGTTTAGCTTGATGTTGATGCGCCCGCCCTGGTAACCCAGCGCTACATCGAATTTCTGCGCATTCTGGGTTTCGGGTGTCAGCCAGTTGAAGAGGCGATCCCAGAGTGGGCCGAATACGTTGGACGTCACCCAGTTCCCCGACCATCTTCCGCTCGCATCGGTGGTAACGGCGAGCGTCTTGCCAGCCCCGTACCTAGAGCTTGCGATGAGTGGTTCCCTGGTATCGCCGCGATCGATGTAGGCGCTCACGTTGGTATTCGGCTTGATTTGCGTCGAGACGTAACCTTTGAGCGACGGGAGCTGTTTGCCCGCGAAGTCTTTGAGCACCGGGTCGGGAGAGACGGTGTGCGGGGTGAACTCTTTCGCCTCCTGCATCGTGGTTTCACCACCGTGCTGCTTGAAGTCCGAGACGAAGAGTGCGGGCAGATTCTTGGCGCTCTCGGTCTGATAGAAGGCGCCGCCGCCGTAGCGACTAATCGACCGCAGCAAGTCAAGCCCTTCCATGTCATTGCCGACCGCAATCGCGGAAATGGTGGCGCCGCCTTCGTGATGCATTCGCGAAACGATGTCGTAGTACATCGACGGGGTACCGCCAACTTCCCCGTCGGTCAGGATCACAACGTGTTGGAGTTGCGCGCCGCTCGAGGCAAGCATCCGTTCTGCCTCCTGCAAAGCCGGGAGCAGATAAGTCGTTCCGTGCGCGACGAGCCGGTTGATCATTTGGTTCAGATAGTTCCGGCTTTTGGCGACAGTCTCGAGTGGCACCACGACGAACGGCTGGGAGTCAAAACCGATGACCGCGATCAAATCGGAATCTTTGAGGGTATTACCCACCGTCTCAGCGGCTGCCTTGGCATAGGTCAGCTTGTCGGCGCGCCCCATCGAACCCGACTTGTCGATAATCAGAATCAGAGCACGTTTGCGTTCCTTGCGCTCGGGCGGTTTCATGATGACGGGCATGGCTTTGGCGACCGGACTCGCTTGCCACTGCCCTAGGCCGAAGCTTGCGTCGCCGCCAATCATCGCAAGCGAGCCCCCCCGTTCGACGTAATTGACCAGCGCATCGTGCGCTGCCGGCGTAAACCGTTCGGCGGGCAGATTGTTCAGAAAGACGGCATCGTAGCCGGAGAGACTTCCGTTCCATTGGCCCGAGGTCACCGGCACGACCGACGGATCGAACCCGCGCCGCTGCGCGACGGCCTGGAGGTACGCGGCGTCCTTGCCCGAGTCGGTCAGAATCAAAACCCTGCGTTGAGCACCGACTCCGACCCAGCCCTCCAGAGAATCGTCTTCGAGATACCTGTTCAAGCTCGGATCGTCGGCTTTAAACGTAGCGCGATAAGAGGCGAGTCCGGTCGCCTCGTTATGCACCGGAAAGTCAAAACGCTCAGAGCCACGTTTGAGTGTGACCTTGCGCGCGCTCAGGAGTTCATCACCTCGATAAACATAAATCGTTCCACTGACAGGCCTCGGGTTGAAGTTGTCCATCGTGACGCCTAGCGCGAAGGGCTCGGCTTTTTCCAGCGCCGGCGGCAAAGAAAGTTCGGTCATGGCCACGTTGGGAATCGACGTGGCCCCGGGAGGGGTGAAGACATCAAGCCGGATGCGCGCGGCATATAGCGCGTTGATCGCGCGGGTCGAGTCGCCCAGGTTTTCCCAGCCGTCGGTTACCAGCACGGCGGGGCCGCCCTCGGCTTCGGGATCGGCCGCCAGCCGCAGCAGCGCAGCTTCCAGGTTGGTGTGCGCCGGTGCGCAGCTATCGCAGGCGGTCGACTCAAAGTCTGCTTCCACTTCACCAATCGTCCTAGAAACGGCCGAGGATGCGAACATGAATGCGGGATCCGCCGGACGGAGTTTCAAATCGTCCTTGAGCAGATGCACGGTCCAGGCACGCATCTGGGGCGTGATGCTCTCGGAGGCATCGACCACGGCCGGTTGCGCGGCACCCTCAAAACGCATCACCTTCTCCGGATTCGCGATTGCGAGGACGAACAGGGACAATGCGATCACGCGCAGCAGAGGTGCCCAGATCTTGATCCATTCGCGCGCGTTCCACAGCGACCACGCCAAAACAATCGCTGGAATCGCGAGCAGATAGAGTGTCGCAGGCCGTGCCAGCGAAAGATCGCCGATAAGGGCGTGAAGGTCCATTCGGCTACGCCTCGAGCACCCTCCGTCGGCGGCGGTAAATCAGCATCGCTTCCAACGCACCCAGTGCGAGAATCGTCCCAAGCACCCATGCGCTCATCGAGGCTTTTTCGGTGAACTGCTGGTTCGGAGAGGCCGAGCCTCGTTCTTCAACCTTTAACGGCGGCGTATCCTGGAAATTGGATACCGTCAGGTTGTCAAGGTTCACGGCGCGGGGGGTGGCCGGAATATCAGGGCCGGAGAGTTCATAGATCCCCTGCGAACCAACGTCCGTGAACAGCGTTCCCGGGGTAGCCTTTACCTTCTTGCCCGACGGAAGCGTTATGGTTTCGACCCCGGCGGGTGTCAGCCATGGCTGCCCGGTACGAAAGCCCGCGCTGCTGGTACCGAGGCCGGCGAGGTAGCTCAGGATGTTGAGCGTCAGCACGGACATCGGCAGGTTGCGCCGGCCGAGATAAGGGAACGGATTGAAGCCGGTCGCGATATATCGGTGACCTTGACGTTCGCCGCGCAAAAGCAGCCCGCCCCCTTGTCCCGAAACCACCGCGGCCATCCACGGGTGCTCACCCAGGAACTCGCCTTGCGAGATATTCAACAGCCGGAAGTTCACGGAATCGGTCAGTTGGTCGGTGTCGCGCCACTGGGCGACTTGGATTCCTGCCGCCGGTGTCACCGTAAAATCGAAAACCGGATCCCCCGGCGGCGGGACCACCAGCAGCGAGTTAACCCCCGGGAGTTCCTTGGGCGCCGAGTACTCGAAGACTGCGAGGTCGGCGTTTTTCAAATCCTCAGGAGCAAAGGAACCGGGCGCTACGGTTTTGACCGACACTCCGGGAATTGAATCGAGCCCCGCGGACTCGGCGGCGGAAGGGGTAACAAAGAGGATGGAAACCTCCTTGACCGATCCGCTGGTCGCGTACGCGACGTTGTCGAGCGGGAAGGCGTCGTCGGGTTTCAGCACCGCGCGGTAGACGCGGGCCGGCCTGAGCGCGGGGAACTCCAGCGAACCGGTTTCGCCGGCTGCCAGGGTTTCGTGCGCATCGCCGAGTTGATTCCCATCGCCCTCGACGATGACCTCAACCCGCTTTGGCTGAGATGAGAAATTGGCGACCGTGATCTGCGCGCGAAGCGCTTCCTGGCCAAACACCTCGCGGCGCAAACCGAATGAACCGAGCGCGAGGTTGGAAATCGTATCGTCCACCAGGATTGAATCGATGGTTGCGGGTACGGGCGGTGCGATCGCCTGGCCGCCCACGAAAATTATCCTGCTGAAGCGCCCTTCCGCGGCCAGTGAGCTCAGCAACGCTGCTACCGAGTTACTGTCGTTGGGGGCGTCGGTCGGCTCCATTCGGTGAATAGCGAGCAAGGCCTCGGCATGGGAATTGAAGGGCGGCGCGATGCGATGCGGCGCGGGGGCCGTCGCAAAGATGGTAATCGTGCCGTTACCATCAGTCGCTGACAGCCTGCTCTGCGCTTTACTAATCGCGTCTTTAAAGCGGGTCACGCCGGAATCGAGCCTAACATGCATTGCCGCTGAGTTGTCGATCACCAGCGCGATCGGGCTGCTCTTGCGAATAAGGTAGGGCCCCGCCATCGCCAGTACCGCCAGCAACAGCAGGACCAGCTCGACCAGGAACATCCAGTCGAAACGAGGCCGTCCGCCGAAGCGTTCCTTGCGCAGGCCGCGCAGCGCGCGAAACGCGAGCACGCTCGAGACGACCACACGCGCAGGGCGTTCGCGCGCCAAGTAGGCGAGCACGAGCGCGGGCACGATCGCGAGAAAGACGAGAGCTCCGGGATACAGCAGCCCCATAGGACTCAATGTGCGAGGCCCAGTTCGGCGACCGCGCGCAAGAAAAACGATTGGAACTCACGATCGGTCACGTACAGCGAATAGTGTAAACCCCGCTTGAGGCAGAACGAACGGATCTCGCGCGTGAGCCGCATCAGCGTCTCCTGGTATTGCTCACGCTCGCGGGCCCCGATCGCGACCCGCACCCGCTCGCCGGATTCGGAGTCGATCACTTCGACATCACCGTCGAGTCCATGCCCCTTAAGCTCACGTCCCCCAAGAATCTGCACGGCGGTGAGATCCATCGATGCCGCCAGGAATAAGCCGAGTCCTTTGGTCACCGAGTTGAGCATCATCAGAAAATCGGAGATGACGAAGACCTTCCCTGCGCGCCGAATTGAGAGCATCTCGCGGGCGAGGACCTGCGCGAAATCATATTGCCCGCCAGGCGAAACCTCGCGCAGCTTGCGCGCCAACTCCACAATTCGATGGCGTCCGTGCACGAATGCGGGCGCCAGCCCCCGGGCGCTACCGCCGAGCACCCGAATCATCACGCGGTCGCCCGATCCCAACGCGACGTAGGCGAGCGCTAGCGCGGTTGCCACCGCGTATTCAAATTTGCCGTCACCCGCCGGATAGGTCATCGATGCGCTGGCATCGAGGAATATGTAGGTGAGCAGGTCCTCTTCTTCCTTGAACAGCTTGATGTAGTACTTGTCGGTGCGTCCGTAGAGTCCCCAGTCGATGTGGCGAAAATCGTCGCCCGGCGCATAATGGCGGTAGTCGTTGAACTCCAGTGAGGACCCCCGTTTGGGCGAAAGATGAGCGCCCTTGCCTATGCCCGCGTATTGCCGGCGAGTGCGAATGCGGAGTTCTTCCAGCCGCGCAAGAAAGTGGGCCGTAAACTGGTCGGGAAGATCGAACATCGCCCGCGCTTAAGTCGCGTTAACCTCCGCCCAGCTGGTTTGGGGTTTTGTCAAACGTCTCGCCGCCATCATTAACGGAGCATCACACTGGCGGGGTACGGAGAATGATTTTCATCTGGCTCCCTCACCGCAGTCTGCCCTGGCGGCCGACTACCGAAGGAGGCGGCCACCGCATTGCGGGGTCCTTGAAAACGAACATTCCTCATTACCTGCGGAGCTTTCAACGACCCGCTAGCTGCGCGGGCGCTTGAGACGCTTTTGCACCTGTTCGAGGAGCGACTCGGTGGTAACGTTCTCGGCCTCGGCCTGAAAGTTCCTCAACAGTCGATGGCGCAGGCTCGGCACTATCGCGTCGTCAACGTCGTCGTAGCTGACGCTCACGCGCCCGTCGAGGAGCGCGTTCACTTTCGCGCACAAAATCATGGCCTGCGCACCTCGCGGACTCGGTCCGAAGCGCAGATATTGCGATACTTCGGAAATTGCGCCGGGAGTGTTTGGGGTACATCCGCCGACGATCGCTATGACGTAGCGCTCCAGGGGCTCCGCCACCATCACTTCACGCACCAGCGCCTTCAAGCTCTCGATCACTTGTGGAGCGCTGCGGCCATCAAAGATGGACTCCGATTTGCGAGCTTCAGCGCCGGTCGTGCGGTTTAGGATTTCGCGTAACTCCTCCGGCTTGGGCGGGTTCATGATCACTTTGAACAGAAACCGGTCCATCTGCGCCTCGGGCAGAGGATAGGTCCCCTCGAGTTCGATCGGGTTTTGCGTGGCCAGCACGATGTACGGCGCTTCGAGTTTATAGGTGACGCCAAACACCGTAACCTGGCGCTCTTCCATCGCCTCGAGCAGGGCGGATTGGGTCTTCGGCGTCGCGCGATTGACTTCGTCGCCGAGCACCATGTGGGCAAAGATCGGGCCCGGCTTGAACTGAAACTCCCGTTTGCCATCCTGCTCCGCTAGGACCTGGGTACCGATGATGTCCGAAGGCATCAGATCGGGTGTGAACTGCACGCGTTTGAAAATGAGGCCGAGCGCATCAGAGGCCGCCTTGCACATCAGGGTCTTACCGAGCCCCGGAACACCCTCGATTAAAATGTGGCCGCCGCAGAACAAAGCGGTCAGCAGTTTGCGGATTACCTCCTGATGCCCGACGATCACGCGTGAGACTTCCTGCTCGGCGCGTAGAAAAACCCTGCGAAACTCAGCTACACGCTGGTCGGGTGGTACTTGCGGTGCCGCTCCCATCCCTTGTCCTCGTCGCTCCTCTGCCTAGTGAATCAAATCGCGATAGCGCGGTGGAACCAGTTGCCGCTCATCCGGAGGAGCATCACTACTCGTCTCTTTGAGCGGAGCGTTAACATACGGCGTGGTTGCTTTGGTCCGGTTCGGATCGATTACGGTGGTTCCTCCGGAGCCGACCGGGATTGCACTTGGGAGCCGAAACATGACGTAGCGCGCGTCGTGAATGTTAAGCGCATCGCTGCCGCCCTTCGAAAAGCGCTCGGTCTTGGTCGGCGTCGGAAATTCGCCCAATCGAGTGTCGCCCTGGTTTGATCCCTGGTCTTTGCCGGTCTGCTGATTGTTGCCGCCGGCCTGCGGATGATTGCGGCCGGCGTTGGCACCCTGCATCGGAGTATTCCCAGGCTGTTGTGGATTTGGCTGATTACCCGCCGCCTTCTGGTCCGTTCCCTTTCCGACTTCGGGCGCTTCGCCTTTGTTTTGATCACTGCTCGATGACGGGGTCTGCTCAGGACTCTTGGCTTCTTCGACCTGGGCTTCGGCCTTGGCGAGTTCGTTTTGAAGCTCAATAGAATTGTCCTTGCCCTTGTCGCCTTTGTCGTTCTGTCCGGCGCCCGTATTGGCCTGATTGTGTCCCGAGCCCTGGCCCGAACCATTCGCTGAACCGGCGCCTTCGCCCGTGCCCTGGTTCTTCCCCTCTTTGGAAGCGGCGGTTCCTCCGCCACCTTGGCCTTTCTCCTTGCCGTTCCCCTGTTCGCCGCGCGATGCCACCTGCTGCATCACTTCCTCGAGCCGCTTGAGCTTTTGCTCCGGGGGTAATTTGGGATTCTCAAGTTCATCGGCGACATCGCGCAGGCTACTGGCAAGCGCGAGATCCCCGGGGCCGGCGGATGACTTTTCAATTTCGCTGGCGCTCTCGCGCAGTTTCATCGCTTCGCTCTGCAGCGGCGATGGCGGGCGAACCAGCCCCAGGGTGGCGAGCACCATGGCGATTGCGATGGCGAAGGTCAGAACCGACGATCGCCTGATAGGACGGCCGAGCCGGAACGGAAAGGCGCGGCTGGCGTCAAAAGAATCCAAGAAGGAGATCGCGCGCTTCCATAAAAGCGGGAAGAGCGGAGAGCGGCCGGCCTTTGTAGCCTCCGGCGCTGCCGGGTCAACGAGTGTCGCAAACGTTAGGATCTGCTGATGACCACCGACGGCTTCGTCAACTTGCGCGGCAGCGCCGACAAAATCGCGGGCGCGCAGGTAGGCACGCCACGCGAGCACCACGGCGGTTATCACTATGAGGAGCGCGATGGCCGTCAGAGAACCGGTCAGAATCTGAATACCCGCGGGACTAAGCACGTAGCCCCATCTCTCCCAGGTCGCCTGCCCCAGCCGATGCAGCGTCGCTGCGAGCGTTGCCGCTGCAAGAGCGGGCAGCACTGCGTAGGCGAGCGTTTGTGCCGCCGCGACCTTGGCGATGCGACCGCTCGTACGGCTTAGAATCTCAACCGGATTAGGCACGATGGAATTATAGCCTAATCGGCTCGACCAGCCGCGACAGGACGCGCGGGGTTGGACCGGTGGGCCTTGCTGCTCGCCAGGATGGCGCGCTTGTGGTCGGTGAAAGATTTGGAAAACACATGAGTTCCGTCGTCGCGTGCCACGAAATAAAGGAAGTTCGATTGCGCGGGATATAGCGCGGCTTCTATAGACTTCAGGCCCGGACTCGCGATCGGCCCCGGCGGAAGACCTGCTATTTCGTAGGTATTGAATGCGCTCGGAGTTTTCACTGCCTGGGCGGCTGCACCGACGGTTCCATCCAAACTATACTCAGCGGTCGGATCGGATTGAAGCGGCATTCCCAGTCTGAGCCGATTGTAAAACACCCCGGCAATCAGCGGCCGCTCCCCCGGTACTTTTGCCTCCCGCTCGACGATCGAGGCCATGGTCACAACCTGACGCGTGTTCAGTCCTAGCTCGAACATCCGCGCTTCCACCAGCGGTGTCAGCACCCGAAAGAACCGCGACAGCATCGCAAACAAGATCTGGTCGGCCGAGGCGTGCGGCGAAAAACGGTAGGTCGCCGGAAAGAGGTAACCCTCCGCCCCTAGCGGCATAAGTCCCAGCGCGCGGACCAGCGCACCGGCGCGCGCGGCATCCTCGAAATCGCCTTGGCACACCAAGCCCGCAGCCTCCAGACGCTCTCCTATCTGATGAACGGTTAGACCCTCGGGTACGACGACCGTTACGACCATGAAGTCGCCCGCGACCAGGTGGTGCATCACGTTCGGAATCCGTTCCCCGCCTTTGAACTCATAGTCTCCCGGTTTGATCCGACGCGCACTCCCCGTGAACTGCCCATAGAGTTGGATAGCGAGGGCGCTGCGAACGGCGCCCGCCGCGGCGAGCTTGTGCGCCACCGATCGAAACGATTCACCTTTTTCGATCGTTACGCTGCGGGGAGTCGCGAAAATCTCGGTCGGGGTGAGCCAATAGAATTCAAATGCCGCAATTGCGGCGAAGGCGATCGCTGCGAGTCCCAGTAGAGCGATGATTGCTTTCAGCTTCCGCATCGGATGGTGCCCCGGCGCGCCAGCCTCCTTATGCGATTATGACGAATTTCCTCAGCGATTATGACGAATTTCGATGCGCCGCGAGCCATTCTTCAAGTATGATCGTAGCAGCTACAGCATCAACGGCGGTTTTGCGATGCCGCTTGCGGCGATGATCCGAAAGCCGCTCGCGTGCTTCAAAGCTGGTCAAGCGCTCGTCGGTGTAATCGACGGGCAGATGCAAGTGGGTTGCGAGTTGCGCCCCGAAGGTCCGCGCGGCTCGTGCAGAGGAACCTTCGGTGCCGTCCATGTTGAGCGGCAGACCAACCACCAGCTGGCTGGCTGCACGCGAGCTGATCCAACTTCCTAGCTGCTCGAGGTCCTTGTCCAGGGATACTCGGGTTATCGTGCCCAGGGGATAAGCCGCGGAATCTGTGGACTCGGCGATGGCGAGCCCTATGCGACGCTTTCCGAAATCGATTGCAATGATAGCCATGTCGGAGCGTCCGTACAGATAGAGTCGTCAGGACACCTATAGAATGTCGCGATATGTTAAACAAATCGTCGCAAGTAGTTGCTTTCGTAGCCTAAATGCCTTAATTTGGCGCCCGATGCATTCTCGGGGGAGAAGCAGAGAGGGGTTCGTGCGCGCCCTCACGGCGTTGGTGGTTGGTGTCTTAGCGACTATCGCGGCTTTGCATCTTTTTGTACGCCCCGACCCGCAGCCGGAGACCCTGGCGCTCAGCGACATTTTTGCGGGCCGCCCGGAAGTGGCAGCACTGGAAGCTCCGGAAACCACCGCCGATCCCGCGCCCACCGCGATAACGATAAGCCTCACCCTCGATCGTACCGCCTCAGTCTCCGCTTACCTGCGCGATGCGGGTATCGACTCCGATGAGGCGCGGCGCTGGAGTCTGGTTTTCCAGAGTGCTGCGGCGACCCGGGTTCTCTCTCGCGATCATCCGCTGACACTCTACAAGGATCCGGAGACCGGTGAGTTGCGTGGTCTCAAGTATGATGTTGATTTGCAGACCAGCGTCACGGTTGCCAACCTCGGCAATATGGTGATCAAAGCAGCCGTGCTTCCGATCGAATATTACATCAGACCCGTGGAGATGAGTTTCGAGGTCAAAGAAGACTTCAAGCATGCGGCAGCGCGTCAAGGAGTTCCCTCACCAATTGTGGACTCGCTGCTCGATGCATTCACCGACCGCAGTGGCGTGGCGCCGTTGAAGCCCGGTTCGGGAGTGAAGGTTATCTACCAGGAGAAGATCAGCCGCGACGGCAGCTATCATCTGGTGGGGGACGTGGAGGCTGCGCAGGTCCATTTCGGCTCGCGCACCCTGAGCGCTTACGCGTTTCGTGATGAGCATGGCAGCGCCCACCTCTACGATGAGCATGGACGTGCGCTCGGTCCGCAGTCGCTGCGCTTCCCGCTCAATTTTCAGTACATTACCTCGGGCTTTACCTACCATCGCTATCATCCACTTCTGCATATCTATCGGCCGCACTTAGGAGTCGATCTCGTCGCGCAATACGGCACTCCGGTCAGAGCAATAGCTGATGGCAAGGTGGAACAGGCCGGCTGGGCAGGAGAACTGGGCAACGCGATTCGCATAGAGCATCAGCGCGGCATGAGCAGCATCTATGGGCACCTTTCGAGCATCAGTCCCGATGTTCATGAGAACGCGTGGGTGCACCTGGGTCAGGTCATAGGCTGGGTTGGTTCGACCGGGCTGTCCACCGGACCGCACCTCCATTTTGCTCTCGAGCGCGAAGGCAACTACGTCGATCCGCTAACCGAAAAGCTAGGGGTAAACCATCAGGTGTCTCCGCGGATGCGCGATTTGTTCAACGACTTGCGACATCGGTATGAACTGGCGCTCGCAAAACTTCCCGATCTCGGCGCCCGCTTCGCTCCGGGCGAGGGGCGCACATCGGGAGGTTATCGCGTGACTATTGGTCATTCGCGTCGCGGCGGCCATCACGCCGGGACTCGAGCAACTGGCGACTTCGCTCCCACCGGCACCGGTACGAACGAAGGCGCGATGTAGCGCGAGCAAAGTCTTTCCAGCTGGCCGCTTTGTCCGAACCGGGCACGGAAACTTCGGGGTGAGCCGCGCTTTCGATACCGATTTCTTTGTCCCGCCGCGGCCACGGATTTTTGGACATCGCGGCGCCGCCGGGGAATTTCCGGAAAACACCATGGTCTCCTTCGAGCGGGCGGTCCGCGCCGGCGCCATCTACCTGGAACTGGACGTCCATATGAGCCAGGACGGAGAAATCGTCGTGTCGCACGATGAGGGGCTGACCCGCACCTGCGGACGCGACGCGCTGATTCGCGAAATGAACTGGGCGGAGATTGAGGACGCCGACGCGGGATATATGCTCACCTTCGACGGAGGGGCGACATTTCCGTTTCGCGGGCGATCCATAAAAATTCCCCGCCTGATTGAGGTGCTGGGAGCATTTCTCAACGTAAACTACCTCATCGAGATCAAGCAGACGGAGCCGAGCCTGGTGTCACAACTGCTCGCGACCGTCGATGCGAGCCGCCTGCGCCGCAGGGTGTTGATCGCGTCTGAGTTTGACGAGCCCATCGGCGAGGTGCGGCACCTTGCCCCTCAAATCCCTACTAACTTCTCCTACGGTGAGGTCGCGGAGTTCCTGCAGGCGATGGCGGGGCAACGTCCCGGCTATGAGCCACGCGGTGCGGCGCTACAAATTCCGCCCGAGTACCAAGGATGGCGGCTGGTGACGACCGAAAGCGTCGAATTCGCGCATCGGGCCGCTGTTGAACTACATGTGTGGACGGTGAACGAAGAGAGCGAAATGAATTGGCTTCTTGAATGCGGCGTCGACGGCCTCATCTCGGACTTCCCGGCCCGCGCGCTGGCGGTCGCCCGTTCCAGGGGGCCGTTCAAATAAAGAAGTCAGTAGGTTTCGAAGACCTCGCGGAGGGAATTGAGGCGCACCGTTTTCAGTCGCGCGGAAGCTTTGTTACCATCGCCCTCACCCTGGTTTTCTGTTGCAAGAGGTGACTCGCTTATGAAACTCGACACCGGTCTTTCCGCGCGCAATCTGCGCGACGTCCCCGCGGCCGCCAAGGCGGCAGAAGAGGCAGGATTTGATGCGATCTGGACGGCAGAGGCCGGTAACGACGGGTTTCTTCCCCTGGCGCTCATTGCCGAGCATACCAAGCGCATTAAGATGGGGCCTTCGGTTGCGATCGCTTTTCCGCGCAGCCCAATGGCGATGGCCTATACCGCGTGGGACCTGGCCGGAATGTCGGAGGGCCGATTCATCCTGGGCCTCGGCACCCAGGTGAAGGGCCACAATGAGCGTCGCTTCAGCGTGAAATGGGAAGCCCCGGTGCCTCGCTTGCGCGAATACGTTTTGTCCTTGCGCGCGATTTTCAAGTGCTGGTCGGAAGGTGGAACGAGGCTCAAGTTCGAGGGCAAGTATTACAACTTCTCACTGATGACCCCGTTCTTTACGCCACCCAAGCACAATTACCCTGACATCCCGATTTGGATCGCCGGGGTGAACCAATACATCCTGCGCTTGGCGGGTGAGCTGTGCGATGGCTTGCACGCGCACCCATTCAATTCGCCGAAGTACCTGCGCGAGTTCGTACTTCCACACATCGAACAAGGGCTCAAGAAGGCGGGACGCAGTCGCAAGGACTTTCAGATCGGCACCACCGCGTTCGTGATCGTGGGTCGCAATCAGGATGAAATCGAACGCGCCAAGGCCGGGGTTCGCCAGCAGATCGCGTTCTATGCCTCTACCCGGACCTACAAGGTGGTCCTCGACATGCACGGGTGGGGCGAGGTGTCGGCGCGCTTGAATGAAAAGGCCGCGAAAGGCGATTGGGGTGGGATGGCCACAGAAATAACCGACGAGATGCTCGACACCTACGCGGTGGCTGGCACCTACGACGACATTGCCGACAAGGTGATGGCGCGTTACGAAGGGCTGCTGGATCGGGTCGGGTTTTACATTCCTTACCGCGCCGGCCTCGACGATGCCGAGTGGCGCAAACTCACCCGCAGATTTAACGGATAGAAGCTCGTACAACGCGCCGCGTCTTGGCGGTGCATCGCGCGCCCGGCCCGATGATCCGCGGGCAGGCGAAGGAGACCACAATGAGCCGGATGAAACTGGCAACCGCGCCGACTTCTGTATTGCTCGTCATCTGCTCGGTCGCGCTGTCGATGACTGCGACGGCCCATGCCGAAAGCGCGAAGGCGACCGTTACCGAGATAAGCGCGAGCGGCACCGGAAACAACCTCGGGACGGTAACGTTTGCGGACAGCAAATGGGGCCTCCTGGTAACGCCCGATCTTTCCGGCCTTTCTCCAGGGGTGCACGGATTCCACATTCATGCCAAGCCCGCGTGCGGACCGGCCGAGAATGAAGGCAAGATGGCAGCGGGCTTCGCGGCCGGCGGACACCTCGATCCGGCGCAATCGAAAAAACATCTTGGTCCTTACGACGCCGATGGTCACCTGGGCGATTTGCCACCCCTGGTGGTTGCCGCCGACGGAAAAGCAACCCTGCCGGTGCTGGCCCCCCGGCTTAGCGTTAAAGATGTGACGGGCCATTCCATTATGATCCACGAGGGCGGAGACAACTACTCCGATCAACCCAAGCCGCTCGGGGGTGGCGGTGCGCGCATCGCCTGTGGCGTCATTCAGTAGCGCTCCACGCGCCGCTGAGCGCGCGCCCGCCGCCTCGATGCGCGCCGACCGCCAAACCGATAGGCTTTGGTACGATGCGCACGCAAGTGCTGTACGCTCGCGAACCGCGCTGGCGCGAGGTTGCGGAGCGCGCGGAGGAACTGGTCGCGAGTTCGGGCTTCACCCCCGTCAAGTCTGAGGGGCATACGATCGCCGGGGTGCTCCGCTTGGCCGATGGCAGCGCGGTCTTTATCAAGCGGTCGGCGCCGAGGTCGTGGCTGCGCGCAGCGCTCATGCCGATTGCCGGTTCACCGGCGGTGCGCGCCTTGAAAGGTGCCGCGTTGCTGGATGCGGCAGGAATTCCGCATCCCAGCCCGCTCGCGGCAGCGGAGACGGTTGGCAGAGGCGTGGTCCACGCGTCGTATCTGGTGAGTGAAGCGCTGTTGGATGGTGACACGCTGAGCCGCTTTGCGCTCGGGCCGGGTGAGATCAAGGGCCGCGATGCACGCCGGCGGAGGCGGATCCTGGACAACGTCGCACGCCAAGTGCGGCGCATCCATGATGCTGGGCTCTACACGCGTGATCTGCAGGAAACCAACGTGATGGTTGCAGATGATGCGGGGCAGGGGTTTCGGGTGTGGTTCCTCGACCTGGAGGATTTCCGCCGGATCCGCCGACTCGGATGGCCGCAGCGGGCGCGCAACCTGATCCATCTTGATCGCAGCATCGGGCGCTTCCTATGCCGCGCCGCCCGCCTCGCCTTTCTGTACGCTTATCTCGGCGGCAAACCGGAGCGCGCTGACGCGCGCAGAATCGTCCACGAGCTACTGGTCCTGCGCGCGCAAATGGAACGCCGCCATTCGCGCGGCGCAGTCGCCACGCTCGCGACGACTCATCCAGCGCGTACCGAAGCCTCCGGCTTGGACTCTGTGCGCGGTTAGGCGGCGGACAAACGCTTATGGCATTCACGGTTCGCAAGCGCGAGTACGACCACCATACCGAACAGATTCATGCCGCCGGCGGGAGTTGGGTGCGTGACCTGATGCTTGGTCTTAACGACGGTCTGGTCGCCTCCTTCGCAGTTACCTCGGGTATCGCCGGAGCGTTTTCGTCCTCGCATATCGTGACCATGGCAGGCCTAGCGGAGATGCTCGGTGGCACCGTCTCGATGGGGCTGGCGGCATTCATTTCCGCACGCTCCGAATTTGAGTTCCATGAAAGCGAGATAGCTCGCGAACGCGATGAAATCGAAAAATGGCCGGATCGGGAACGCGACGAAATCAGAACCATCTACCGCGGCAAGGGATTCTCCGGAGAGCTACTCGACCGAATCGTCGGGCACATCACTGCAGACCGCGAGCGCTGGGCGAACGTGATGATGCGCGAGGAGCTGGGCTTCGCCGCCGAGACCTTCGAGTCGCCGACCAAGTCGGCGCTAACCGTCGGCGCTTCGTTCCTTCTCGGCGCGGCGGTGCCGGTAACGCCTTATCTGTTCACGGAGCCGGCGCGCGGGGTTTTCGCCTCCGCGATCGTCACCATCGTCGTGTTGTTCGCGGTCGGCGCGGCGAAGACCATCATCACCAGCCGCCCGTGGTGGCGCAGCGGTCTGGAAAGCATGCTGAGCGGAGTCGTCGCGGCCAGCATAACCTACGCGGCGGGCCGGCTATTCGGCGCGCGATAAGCCACGGCATTCCGGGCGCACAGCCCCTTCCTGTAAAAAATCAAGGCGAGTTTCCCCACGCGCCTCGATCGTCGAGGCATTCTTGTCGCGCCACTTTGCCTAAACCCTCAAGTCTCGACCAGAATGTCGTCACCTTCGACCTTTACCGCGAAGCATCCAACCGTGACGCTGGGATCGTCGAGATTCTTCCCGGTCGTAATGTCGTATTCCCAACCATGCCATGGACAGGTCACCTGGGTACCGTCCAACTCGCCTTCCGCGAGCGGGCCGCCGCGATGCTTGCAATCGTTCCCGATCGCGTAATATTTCCCGCCCGCATTGAAGAGCGCGATCTTTATGCCTGAAGCCTCGACGAGCTTACCGCTGCCTTCGGCGACGTCCGCGCGCGATGCAACTTTGACGAAGTTACCCACGATTTAGTCCACCTCCACGGCTGGCCCCACCGATTATTACGAGCCCCCGCACGCTCGGCAAATGGCCATGTTGCGCTTGTCGTGGCGCTGCGATAGTGGGGAGCATTCGCGAAGCCGCAGGGGAGGGGAACATGAGAGTCGCGCGACTGATTGCCAGAATTCTGCTCGGCCTGATCTTCACAGTCTTCGGACTCAACGGGTTTTTGCACTTTCTGCCGATGCCGCCGATGAGCGGGCCGCCAGCAGATTTTTTCGGCGCCTTGTTCCACACCGGTTACATGATTCGGCTCATTTTCGCGGCGCAGGTTCTCGGGGGTGTCCTGATACTAATCGGCCTGTTCGTCCCACTCGCCCTTCTGATCCTGGCGCCGGTAATCGTGAACATTTTCCTTTTTCACTTCTTCCTGGCGCCCAGCGGTCTGCCCTTGGCGTCGATAGTAGTGATACTTGAACTCTTTCTGGCCTGGAGCTATCGGGAAAAATTCGCGCCGCTCTTTTCGAGCTAGGAATCTGCCCCGCAGCAGACCGACTTGGCACTTTGACGCGAATTCAACGCCCCGCCGATGGCGTAGGCCGGCGGACCATAAAGCGCGGCCTTCAGGTCGTGTATTCGGCGTTGATCTTTACGTAGTCGTAGCTTAAGTCGCAGGTCAGAATGGTTGCGCTTGCGCGGCCTAGCTTCAAATCGAGCCGCACATCGAATTCGCGTTCACGCATCTTGGCCGCGGCCGCAGCCAGAGCATCCACCAGCAGCGCGCCCCGGGCCGCGACTTTTACGCCACCGATGTAGAGCACCAGTCTGTCAGACTGGACGGCGGCACCCGACGATCCGGCAGCCATCAGGATACGCCCCACATTTGGATCGCAGCCGAAAAATGCCGTCTTTACGAGCGGCGAGTTGGCAATCTGGCGGGCGCATCGTTCCGCGTCTGCGGCGGATCGCGCCCCGGTTACCTTCACGGTCACGAGTTTGGTAGCGCCTTCTCCGTCACGCACCAATTCAGCGGCGAGTGCCGCGCACACGCCCCCGACCGCATCATTGAATGCGTCGGTGTCGCGGCGGTTCATCGCGCCGTTCTTCGCCAGACCGCTCGCCATCACGATGACCGAATCGTTGGTGGACATGTCGCCATCGACCGTAATCGCGTTGAAGCTTAAGGGCAGAGCGAGCCTCAGCGCCCTTTTAAGCTGCGGGGTGGTCGCGGCCGCATCGGTCACCACGTAGGCGAGCATGGTCGCCATATGCGGCGAGATCATGCCGACCCCCTTGGCGACCCCGGCCACCGTCACCTGGTTGCCGTTCAGCCTGACCGCAGTCGAGGCCATCTTCGGCCTCGTGTCGGTGGTCATGATCGCGCGGGCGAAATCTTCCATCGAGTCGGCAGACAGCGCTGCGAGGGCCGCGTGCGCACCGGCGCTGAACTTCGCGAAGTCGTACAGATGCCCGATAACCCCGGTCGATGCGGGAACCACCAGCGCGGGCGCAATGCCGAGTTGACGCGCGACCACAGCGCAGGAGGCTTCCGCCAGGCGCAATCCCGGCTTGCCGGTGAAACTATTCGCGCATCCGGAGTTGGCCACCACGGCCTGGAGCCGGCCCCTGCGCAACCGCTCGATGGTTACGTAGACCGACGCGGCTTTGACCTTATTGGCGCTGTTGACCGAGGTCGCGGGACAGGGATGGTCCGCCACGATCAATCCCAGGTCCTTCGCGCCCGGCACGGTTTTGAGGCCCGCGCTTACCCCGGCGAATCGAAAACCCGGCACCCGTGCCGCTGCGAGATCGATGTTCATCGGACTCCTCCGTCGGCGGCACTATACGCAAGAGGAGCGGCGGAGAAAACGCGATTTAGCCTGCGTAGAAACGCGGGCGGACGATAGCCACGCCGATGGAACCTCCATCGCAGACCAGCGTCTCCCAGTCGCGAACTATTTGCCGTGGCAGCGCTTGTACTTCTTGCCGGAGCCGCAGGGACAGGGGTCGTTGCGCCCGACCTTGTCGGCGTCGCGCTTGACGGTCTGTGCTCCTGCATCCTGGGCCTCGCCGCCGTGGCTCATTACCATCTTCTGCGGGTTGGGCTGCTCCTGCATCTGCTGGACGTCCTGCTGGCGAGTGACTTGCACCGAGAAGCACTTCTCGACGACGTCCTTTTGCATCGTCGCCATCAGTGCCTCAAACATCGTGAACCCTTCTTTCTGATATTCGACCAAGGGGTTCTGTTGCGCGTAGCCGCGCAGACCGATGCCCTCCTTTAAATGATCCATGGCGAGCAGATGGTCCTTCCACAACGAGTCGAGCGTCTGCAGCATCACGATCTTTTCGATCTGCCGCATCACCGGCGGGGTGAACTCGGTTTCCCGCTGCTCGTAGAACTTGCGCAAGTCATCCTCGGCCACTTCGGTCAAATCTGCGGCGGACTCGATGGTCCCGCCCTCGGGGCCGCGTTCGTGCGTTATCCCGGGATGGAACTTGAACTGCCGGAAAAAGGCTTCGTCAATGGCCTTCCACTGCCAGTCCTTGGGATCGACCTCCGGGTCGGCGTGCGCTTCGACGATTTCCTCGGTGAGCTGGTCGCACATGTCGAACACGTCGTCCTTCAGCGGCGCACCCGAGAGCAGTTCGCGGCGGCGGGCGTATATGACCTCGCGCTGCTTGTTCATCACGTCGTCGTATTCGAGCAGATGCTTGCGGATGTCGAAGTTGTGCGCTTCGACTTTCTTCTGCGCGTTCTCGATCGCGCGCGAAATCCATCGATGCTCGATCGGAACGCCGTCTTCCATCCCGATCTTTCCCATCAACCCCTTCAAGCGGTCGGCGCCGAAGATACGGAGCAGGTCGTCTTCTAGCGACATGTAGAAGCGCGATGATCCAGGGTCACCTTGGCGGCCCGACCGGCCCCGGAGCTGGTTGTCGATGCGCCGCGATTCGTGGCGCTCGGTCCCGAGAATGTGCAAGCCGCCTGCGGCCAGCACCCGTTCGCGTTCGGCGCCGCACTGGGCGCGGTATTTCGTCAGCGCCGCCTGGAATTTCGGATCGGCCGCCTCCCTGGTACCCGCCTCAGCCGCCGCCATGAACTCGGGATTGCCGCCGAGCACGATGTCGGTGCCGCGTCCCGCCATATTGGTCGAGATGGTGACGCCACCCTCGCGGCCGGCCTGCGCGACGATTTCGGCCTCGCGCTCGTGATTTTTGGCGTTGAGCACCGCATGCTTGACCCCAGTCTTCTTGAGCTTTTCCGCGACCCGTTCGGATTTCTCGATCGAGACGGTGCCGACCAGTACCGGCTGCCCGCGCTCGTGACAGCCTTTGATATCCTCGATCACGGCATCGAACTTTTCCGCTTCGGTCTTGTAGACCAGGTCGTGGTTGTCGATGCGGATCATCGGCATGTTGGTCGGGACAACGGCGACCTCCAGGTTGTAGATTTCCTGGAATTCCGCCGCCTCGGTGTCCGCGGTGCCCGTCATCCCGGCGAGCTTTTTGTACATGCGGAAGTAGTTCTGGAAGGTGATGGTGGCCAGGGTCTGGTTTTCCGATTCGATCTTGACGTTTTCTTTGGCCTCGACCGCCTGATGGAGCCCGTCGCTCCAGCGTCGTCCCGGCATCAGCCGGCCGGTGAACTCGTCAACGATGATCACCTCGCCGTCTTTGACCACGTATTCGACATCGCGCTTGAACAGGGTGTGTGCACGCAACGCCTGATTGGTGTGATGCAGCAGGAGGATGTTGCGTGGATCGTAAAGGTTATCCACCCCCAGCAGCTGCTCAACTCTTTCCACCCCCTCCTCGCTCAGAGCCACGGTGCGCAGCTTCTCGTCGATCGTGTAGTGTTCTTCGTTCTTAAGCCGGGGGATGACCCGATCCACCACGTAGTAGGTGTCAGTCGATTCTTCGGAAGCGCCTGAGATGATAAGCGGAGTGCGCGCCTCATCGATCAGGATCGAATCGACTTCGTCAACGATGGCGTAGTTGTGCTCGCGCTGGACGTAGTCTTCGAGGTTGAACTTCATGTTGTCGCGCAGGTAGTCGAAGCCGAACTCGTTGTTCTGTCCGTAGGCAATGTCTGCTCCGTAGGACAGCTTGCGTTGCTGGTCGGTCAGGCCGTGCACGATGACGCCGACGTTGAGTCCGAGGTAGTTGTAGATCTGGCCCATCCACTCGGAGTCGCGCCGGGCGAGGTAGTCGTTGACCGTGACGACGTGAACCCCTCGTCCACTGAGGGAATTCAACACCGCGGGCAGGGTCGCGACCAGGGTCTTGCCTTCGCCGGTTTTCATCTCGGCGATTTTGCCCTGATGCAGCATCATCCCGCCGATGAGCTGAACGTCGAAGTGGCGCTGGCCCAGAGTACGTTTCGCGGCCTCGCGCACCATCGCGAAAACCTCGGGCAGTACCTCCAGCATCATTTCTTCGCGCCGCTCCCGCTCCTCGAGCGCGCTCAGTTGCGCCTTCAACTCGGCGATGCGGGTGCGCAACTGCTCGGCCGAGTTCTTTTCCATTTCGGGCTCGAGCCGATTTATCGCTTCGACGTCCGGGCGAAGACGTTTGATCTCGCGATCATTCCGCGAGCCGAAGATTTTCCTGCCAATTCCTGTGAGCGCTGAGGCCATCGTGGATGCGTCGGGATTTAGCGCGCCGCCTCGCCGAGCGAGGGTGGGCGACGGTAGGTCTCCAAGTTTAAATTGGCACCTATTTTATCCTGATCAAAGCGCGCGGGGGAGACGCTCATCTTTCGATGCGAACCGCCGATTCCACTTGCGGTCCGAAAAAGCGTCGCCCCACCCGAACGAAACGCTCGGGACTCTCGGTGACGAAAAAACTCCGGGTACCCTGGGTGGCACGACTTGTCAGCTTGAGCACGCGCAGCCGCTCACGCACCGCCGCGGCAGTCGCCGTTGCCGAATCGACGACTCTGACCTCTGGTCCCAACACCCGCTGAAACATTGCGACCAGCAGCGGATAGTGAGTGCATCCGAGCAGCAGCGCATCGATCCCGCTTTGTTTTAGGCTTTCCAGGTAATACCAAACCGTGCGTTCCGCCACATCGTTGTCGGTCCATCCCTCCTCGACCAAAGGGACCAGCAGCGGGCAGGCCCGGGTGTAGATCTCGGCGCGCGGCCTCAGGCTCTGGATGGTTCGCGTGTAAGCGCCCGATGCGACGGTAGCCTCGGTTGCGATCACGCCGATTTTGCCGGTACGCGACGCCTTCACGACCGCGCGCGCCCCCGGCTCGATCACCCCGATGACCGGAATCGTGGTGTCACGCGCAATTGCCTCCAGTGCCACCGCGCTCGAGGTGTTGCACGCAACCACCAGCATCTTGATTCCCTTGGCGAGCAGGAACTCGGTGTTCTCCCGCGAATAGCGGATGATGACCTCGTCGGTCTTAGTGCCGTAAGGCAGCCGCGCCGTGTCGCCAAGGTAAATAAAATCCTCGTGGGGAAGCTCCTCGACCAGCGCGCGCAGAACCGTCAGCCCGCCGATTCCGGAGTCGAAGACTCCGATTGCCCGATCCGCAGGGCGCAGGGAGACTTTTCCGTTCGCGGAGGTCGTCGCGTCATGGAGTTTCCGCGGCTTCCGGCCGGTGGGTTTGCGTGAGGGCATTTCCCGCTATCCAAGCGCAAGGCGCTCGCCGATTGTAGCCGGGTTGGCAGGCGCAACACCAAAAACCCGTTCGTGGACCGCCCCGCTCTCCATACAGAGGTAGGTTGGAATCCGCGCGCCCGCGCGCGCAAAGCGCTCCTGAAGCGCGCGGTAGAGACGAACCCTGAGCGCGCCGAAGGCACGCAGGCGCCCGTCGGAGCCCAGCACCTCCTCGCCCAGCAACATCGGATCGTTGGGAAAGCGCCGTCGCGCGGCGCTGCGCAACTCAGGCGTCATCCGCAAGGCTCCCATGCTCAGCAATGAGATGCGCGGGGCCGGAATCGCGCTCAGCAGTTGATCGACCAGCAGGAGGTAGTCATGTTCGGCGCCCTCATAAGCGATCATCGGATCGAAATGGAACCCAACTCGATAGCCGCCCTCGAGAACGGCGCGCGCGGCGGCGATGCGTGCGGAAGGAGACGCGGTACGATGCTCGGAACTTTTCCAGACCGCGTCTGGTGAGAGCGTCCACGACACGATCGCACGGCCGCGCGGATCCAGCTTCAGGAGATTTTCGATCTCATCGGTCTTGGTCTTGAATTCCAACGTCAGATGCTCTCGCTCGCGGACGAATTCGATCAGATCGAGCGAAAGTTTGGTGACCGAATCCAGCGCAAGCGAATCCGCCAGTTCCCCGGTTCCCACCCGGAAATGCCGGCCGGGAGCCGCGTGAGCCAGGCGATCCATTTCCTCGAAAGAGTCACCGAAGTTGGAATAAATCTGAAAGGCGGGATTGTTGGCGACGTGTTCCTGCAGAAAGCAGTAGCTGCAATCCATCGGGCAGTTTGAGGCAAGTATCAGCACCAGGTATCCGCAGCAGGCGAATTTCGCCGAGCCTGCCGGGCACGCCATAAGAAAGGGCGCATGGCGTTTCTTCACGACCAGGCGTCGCTTGCCCGCGGCCAAGGGATCGGTGCCGTGCATCAGTCGCGTGGCCTCGCGCGCATCGGGCACATAAGTAACCGGAACCGATGCACCGAGCGCGCCCACGAGGCGATCCGCGAGTGCGGAACCGCGCGCCGCCTCTTCGACTACCAGCGCATCCACATCAAACGTTATCATCACCGCCAAGCATCGCGAGGACTCGCGCCAAGTCGCCACGTTTCTCCAGCAATGCGTCGAGCAGGTGGTCCAGTTCCCCGGGAGCGGACGCCGCAAGCTGGATAGTCAACTCATCAGACGCCAACTCACGCGGCAAGAGTACCCTAATTCCGCGTGGCAAGCGCAGCGCCGCAATCGCCGCCTCCAGCCGCTCGGTAGTTTCGCGCAGGCGTGGAAAGCGGATCGCGCGGAGCTCCTCGAGAACGGCGCGCGCGCGTTCCGGCGCTGAGCCGCCGACGGTCACCAGGCGGCGAAGGGGAGGGCGCGCGAGGATTTTCGCGGCGCTGGTGTGTTCTCGAACCGAGATTTCGTCGAGCAGGTCAAGTGCGGTAACCAATTGTCCAGTGCGGAACTTGAGCGCGCGGGCGAGCTCGAGTAGCGCCGAGCGGCCGGACTGATCGAGACGCAGCCATCGCGCCAGGTAGGTCGGGGGGAGGCGACGCCGCGTCGCGAGGTCGCGAATTTCTGCCTCAACGTCGATCACTGGAGGCTCTCGGGCAAGGCTTCTTGCCGATTGTGTCTTTGGATCTCGGCGAGAGTCACCGCGAGCGTGGGATCGGAATCGCGCGCCCAGTTCTGCAAGGCGCGCAGCGCGATTTCGTCATACAGGCTGGCGTCGCGCTTGCGCCGCTGGAGCCCCTTCGCGTAGAGGCGGGATTTCTCGGCCAGAACTTCGGCGGCGGCAATACGTTTCGCACCGATCAGTTCGGGCGCAGCGAGCAGCTTCGCGAGCGCGAGAATCCGGAAGCGATCGATTGCGGGCACGGTTGCGGAGAGCTGATCGCCATGGCCCGCGTGCCGCGTGACCAGCGTTTCCTCAAGCAGGCCGGCCTCGTAGCGTAGCAGAATGCGCAACCACAGGTCGTAATCTTCCGCAGCGGTCATGGTCTCGTCGAAACCGCCTAAGTCGCGAAACAAATCGGTTCGCATGATCACGGCGGAGGGGCTGATGAGACAGGTGCGCAGCGACTCGACGAAGATATCGCCGGCGTGCTTGAGGTGGCGCAGGCCCGGGTTTACCCGCCGCCCGTTGCGTATCCACAATTCGTCACACTGGGAGATCTGGTGCTCGGGATGATCGCGCAGGTGGGCGAGCTGTCGCGAGAGCTTTCCGGGTTTCCACAGATCGTCGGAGTCGAGAAACCCGATCCAGGGTGCCGCCGCTGCTTCCACACCGAGGTTGCGCGCGGCCGCCACACCCCGCCGCTCGGTCCGGATAAAACGAACCGGTGCCGTGGCATTCTCCAGAGTCTCCTCCACCGCAGCGGGGGTACCGTCGGTGGAGCCATCGTCGACTACGATCAGCTCGAAGCGTACCTCCCGTTGCACCAGCACCGATTGGATCGCTTCGACGACCATCGGGCGGCGGTTGAAAGTCGGTATGATGACGCTAACTTCCAGAGACATCGTATGCCCGAGGGGCGGATATCCGTTTCATCAAATTGGTCGCACCTTCGTCCCTTGCTTGCAAATCGGCTTCCCTAGCGTCCGGCCGAAAGAACCCGACGGCGCAGAAGGTCGATACCTTCGCCGGTGTGGACGGAGCACAGAATCGGCTCGGCCTCAAGCGCGCGCATTCTGGCGAGCGCGGCAGGTCGCTCGGAGCGCTTGAGCTTGTCGCTTTTGGTGGCGACCACAAACAGCGTCAATCCTCGCTCGCGTGCCGAAGCGGCCAAATCCAGCTCCTCCCGCTGCGGGCCGCGCCGCGCGTCTATCAGAAGAATCAGACCCTTAAGGTTGCCCCTGCCCGTCAGGAATTCACGCATGGCGCCAGCGATTCGCGTGGCTACCGACTGTGGCATCTTGGCGTAGCCGTAGCCGGGGAGATCGACCAGCGCGATCGATTCGCCCAAGGTGAAGAAATTGATCGCCTGCGTGCGGCCCGGCGTGCGGCTGGTACGCGCCAGTCCGCGCTGGCCGGTGAGCGCGTTCAGCAGAGAGCTTTTACCGACATTCGATCGGCCAACGATGGCGATCTCGATGCGGTCCCAGCGGGGGCAGTCGGCGAGCGCCCCAGCCGACGCGACAAACTCAGTGGCAAGGCGATCCACGAGGCAGTGACTCAGGGAGCGGTTTCGATGTGCGGCGGTGAAATGACTGCGTGCGAGCCGGCCAGCAGTTCTTCGATACGCACGAGCTCGGCGCTCAGAGCACTGCGAAATTCACGGAGCTTGAGCCCTCGGTGGCGGTCTGCATAGGGTGCGAGAAACTTGAGCGCGGCACGCAGGTGAACGCGGGCGCTCGAGAGCAGACCTTGCGAAAGCTTGTGATTGGCCACCGCCGCGCGCAACAGGCCGAGATAAAACTCCCAATCGCTGGTGTCGTCCTCCAGAGAATTCATCGCCTCTTCCATTTCCTCGTGGGCCTCGAAGAACTCACCCCGGTTGAACAATTCGATGCCGACGCGAAAATGCTCCTCAACCTCGCTCATGGTCTTTTTTGGGGGTATACGGTCGTGGTGCGCAAGTTACTCTATAGCGACGGGCTCTGCCTCTGACAGCTCGGCCTTACGAAACGGCCGTTTTGCGGAAAATCATTCAGGGCTCTTCGTTGGAGTCCTCCGGTTCTTCCGTCGAGGCGAGGTTGAGGGTGCGCTTGAGTCCTTCGAGCTGGGCGATGAACACGCTTCTGATCACGTCCTTGATAACGCTCTCCGGCACCGGAAGCTGCTGCGCCAGCGTGGTCGTCTGATGGTAGGTTATCAACGTCGAGCCGCCCTGGTCTTCGAACTTGTAGTCGGCGTGCATGTCGAAGGCGGGGTTGTCGAGCGTGTGATAGGAGATACGATGGCCGGCCGGGTCGTAATCAAATGCCATCTGGGTTTTGATTGTCTGATCGCCTGGACCTTTCATTTCCAATTCCACGGTCTTGCTGTTGTCGGTCCGGGAGATCACTTTTACGTTCTGGATTTGATCGGACTTCGTCTTCTCCACGTCGCGCACCGCATTGAAGACCGCCGTCTCAGGGGCGGGAATGATCGCGGTGAAGTCCGCGGTCCAGTCGTTTCCGGTGTGCGTAATGTTCTCGCTCAGCAACCCGCCCTTGGTCGCGCGGCGCGACTGATAGAGTCGCCATCCGCCGTAGCCCACGATGAAAATGACCACGAGCGCCGCGATGATCTTGTAGGTTTTGCTCATGCTGATGCAGGTTCCCAGTAAAATCAGCGTTCGAACGTGCCGACCAGCTCCGCACTGGCTTTTACATGGTTTTGCATCGCCGCGCGAAGTGAGGCGGCGTCGGCAGCAGAGGGTAAATCGAGCGCGGTATCAAGCGCGAAGAGCTCGAAATGATAGTGGTGGGTCTTTCCGGGCGGGGGGCAGGGTCCCTTGTAGCCGACCGCCCCCATCCCGTTGCTCCCCTGCCTGGCAGCATCGGCGAGCTGTGGAGTCTTGGGTGCGTCGGCGGCCATTCCGCTTGCCCCAGCGGGCAGGTTGAAAACCAGCCAGTGGACAAAGGTGCCCATCGGGGCATCGGGGTCCTCGACGATCAGGGCGAAGGATTTAGTCCCGGCCGGCGCTCCGGTCCACGCAAGCGCGGGCGAATGATCGCCGGCGGTGCAGGAGAAATCCGCGGGAATCGGCGCACCAGGATTAAATGCAGGACTGGTCAATCTAAAGTCGGAGTCTGCGCGCGCCAACACACCGATCAGGAGCACTTGTGCAGCAACCAGAAGCATCACCGTCGAAATTGCTCGAATACGAAGCGTTCGCGCAAAGTCAGAGACGACGATGACCCTCATGAATGGGAGCTTAGCAATTAGGAATTCGCGCGGGTAGCAACCGACCGCCACGTGGTCGTCGATGCCTAAGACCCGCGGAATTGCCGATAATCCCCCATAGAATCAGCACTTTTTAGTTTCCGTCTCCGTAAGATTTCTCTTGACCCACAACTTCGATTTTGCGAACTTCAAATGTAGTCAAGGTGAGCGAAGAAGAGCGGATGGTTCGATACTTGGCAGCGGGGGGACTACATCGCAAGGCCTTGACGACACCTGTTCGGACCAGCCGCCGTTGGAGATGTGATGGCTAGTGATGGTAAGTATGGCCTGCCGCGAGTAATGACGGTAAAGGAACTTTCCGAGTACCTACGCGTCCACCCCTCGACCATTTACAAGCTTCTGCGCCGCGGCGAATTACCGGGCTTCAGGATTGGTACTGATTGGCGTTTCAACGCCGAGGTAATCGATCGCTGGTGCTTGGAGCGCAACATGCGCGGCTTGGACTCAAGCGGCAACTAGGGCCGCGAGCTCTCGGAAAAGTCCGCACCGCTCCGAGGCGATGCCGCCGGGTAGCGCGCTTTCCGATTGGCCGGGTGCGCCCGTTGGACGACAAGGGAGCGGTTTCGACCAGGTTTCGCGACGCTCTCTTGCGGCTGGCTATGAGACGTCGACGAAACCCAGCGACATCGCGGGCGGCAACGGTCTTAAGCCGCGCCCTTGACGCCATACCGTGATCTGACTCAGCATACCGCTCGTTAATGATCACTTCGGCCAGACGGCAGACTGAAAACGTCGCGGCGGGCCCACGCCGTCGGGGGCTCGATCAGGTCCTGATCAATGCCGCGATGGATTTGTTCGCATCCTATGGCTATCGCGGTACCTCGCTTGCGCGGATCGCGCGTGCCGCCGGGGTAACCAAGGGTGCGCTCTATTGGCATTTCAACGACAAGGAAGACTTTTTCCTGGCGGTTGCCGAGCGCGTTCTCCAGGAGTGGAACAAGGCATTCGCGCAGGAACGTCCGGTCGTGACCCCCGCGGACTTTCGCGAGTATTTTCTCAGGATTTTTGACACCTCGGCTAAGCTGAACACCACCAACCCGTGGGTTTCGCGCTTGCTGATGATCATCACGCTCGAATCCCACAAGATCGGCCCGCGGGTGCTGCGCACGATGCGCAAGGCGAACGCACGTCAGCTCGAATACCTTCGCGACCTAGTCGTGCGCGGAAAAGCACTCGGAGTGTTAGCCAGCGATCTCGATGTCGATTGGGCGGCCACCCAGCTGTGGAGTGCGCCCGCCGGCCTCCAATTACTCTGGTACCTGCACGGATCGCGGTTCGAGCTGCGCAAGTCCTTTCGCCGCCTGGCGCGCGAATATCTCCAGCAGTGGAGCGCGCCCAAATGAAGGCCGGCTCATCTATGAAATTGAGGCGATAAAACCCCATCGCGCCGACTAGCGCGAGACTGTTCGAGATCAATTCCGGGAAAACTGGCGGCTGCGTGACCGCTTTGGATAGGTGAGCCTCAGCGTAGAACTCGAATCGACGCGGAAAGCAGCGGGGCGCGCTCCGGTCAGGCAACAGGCATCCCGGAAGCGCGATTTCCCAGTCCGACGCAAGAAGCACTGTTCTAGCGCAAGAAGCCTTCTCAATCCCACTTCCCGTAGGGCCTCAACTTCACGGCTCGCAGAAAAGAACCGGAGCCGGGGAAGCGCGTGGTCTGGCCGCTCCTCAGTGCTGTGCGTGCATGGTGATGTTCATCACACCGCCGGAATAGGTAAAGGCGCAGGCGCTGAACGGTGGCGGAGTAAGTGCCGATGGTCGCGCGTCGTTGGAGAACCCGTACACTTCCTGTGGCATCCCGAGGAAGTTGGTCTCCATCTTTCCGGTCTCGAACTCGTCGTGAAATGACGCGATGGCGTAGGTGCCGGGGGGCAGACCCTTGAAATCGCACGTCCCGGCCTGATTTGCGATCGGTGCCCGTGCCTGCGCCGTCGCCTTGGCATGGTTGCGCGGGAACCCATCCGGCGAATTGAAGATGATGCATCCGATGCGGCCGGTGTTATTGGGCAAATCGACTAGTGTGGCGTGAATCAGGTTTTGCTCGCTCTGTGCACGCGCGCTCGACGCGAAAGCGCATAGCATGCCGCTGATCAAGAACAGGCTCGCGAGGCGGCGGTTCAGCTTCATCGTGTCACCGTCTGGTTCCGGGCGCGGGGCGAGGATCGACGACGTGGCGGCCGGTAGGGCGCACTTCGAGCGCACATCCGAACAGAGAATCGTCGCGGATGAGCATTGCGACGGCGTCGGCGATCTCCTCGGGTTGGATGATCTTCGCCGGCATCCAGCTTTTGAGGCCGTGTTGGGCGGCGAGTTCGAGTCCGCGGCGTACCAGGGGGGTGTCGACGATTCCCGGACATACGCAGTTGACGCGGATTTTCTTTTCCGCCGACCAGACCGCCAGCGAGTGAGTAAAATTGACCACCCCGGCTTTGGCCGCGCCATACACCGCATCCTGGCGATGGGGATATAAACCGGCCATCGAGGCGGTATTGATAATCACGCCACCGCCCTGCTTCTCCATGATCGGAGCAACCAGGCCGGTACCCAGAATTACCGCTTGCAGATCAATCTCGATCACGAGGTGCCAACGCTCGGGCTCCGCCAGCGGATACCCCGGAGCACCGGTGCCGATGCCAGCATTGTTGTGGAGAATATCCACCCGGCCGAATTGCTGAACCGCGGTCTCGAGCATCCGGCGCGTGTCCTGCTCGCTGGTCACGTCGGCGCGCACGAAAACCGCGCGCCCGCCGGTACTTTCGACGCGCTTTACCGTCTCTGCCCCTCCGGCCGAGTCCACGTCTGCGACCACTACCGATGCGCCATCACGCGCGAGGCGTTCCGATACGGCACGTCCGATTCCCGAGCCGCCGCCGGTTATGAGGGCGGTTTTTCCTCTGATTTCCATCGACCAATCCTCCAAGCAGCCAGAGCGGTAACGAATCTTACGTACATAGTACGCGCGCGCGTCCCTTACCAAGGGCCAAACGAATGTCGTATGACAGACTGGAGGGGGCCGCACCGGTCGGGAGAAATCAAATGAGCAAATGGCCATTCACCAAAGGACTTCACGATCTCGGGCGCGGCGCGTATGCCTACCTGCAGCCCTCGGGCACCTGGGGCTACAGCAACGCGGGATTGGTCACCGACGGCGATCAATCGCTGCTGGTCGATACGCTTTTCGATGAACGGCTGACGGCCGAGATGCTCGGCGTCATCAAAGCGGCGACTAGCGTTGCCGCCGACCAAATTGGTGTGGTGGTCAATACCCATTCGAATGGGGATCACACCTTCGGCAACCGGCTGGCGAACAATGCGGTGATCATCGCATCGGAGGCGGCCGCGCGCGAGATGCGCGAGGAAGGCAACCCTCAATTGCTGGCCCAGTTGTTGAAGAATGCCGACACGATGGGTGAGGTCGGCGCATTCTTCAAACGGATCTTCGGCGCGTTCGATTTCGCCGGCGTGACGCTAAAGCTCCCGGACCGCACTTTTACCGGCGAGCTGTCGCTAAAAGTGGGGGACAAGGCGGTGCACTTGATCCAGGTTGGGCCCGCCCACACTGCCGGCGACGTGATCGCGTACGTTCCGGCCAATCGCGTCGTTTACGCCGGTGACATTCTGTTCATCGACGGCACCCCGATTGCGTGGGCAGGTCCGGTGCGCAGCTGGATTGGCGCCTGCGACCGCATTCTCGGGTTGGAGGTAGATACGGTGGTCCCGGGGCACGGGCCGATCACAGACAAGGCCGGCGTCACGCGGATGCGGGATTATTTGGTGTATGTGGATGCGGAGACGCGCAAGCGGCATGCAGCCGGAATGAATTCGTGGGAGGCTGCGCAGGATATCGCGTTGGGTTCGTTCGGCGACTGGCTCGACGCGGAGCGGTTGGCGGTCACCGTGAACACGATATATCGGGAGATTGGCGCGCCCAGCGCCTCGCGTAGTACGGTGGAGCTGTTCGGCAGAATGGCGCAGTTGGAACGCCGCTACGCGGACGAGCGGCAACGCGGCAACTAACCGCACTTACTCAGTTCCGGCTACGCGCGCGCCTGCGGACGCTGTGCAAAACGAGTTCGCGGCGTCCGATTCGATCTCATTGCTCGAGACAGCTCCTGAGCAGAGGCGCCGGACGCGCCGGGTTCCGGCCATTCGATCTATGGCGGCGGACTTTGGTAGCGGCGAGGTAGTCTACCGGCCAATTGCTTGAGCGGAAAGCTTCGCGGTCTAGCCCATCCGCCCAAGCAGCATTCCTACAATTAGACCCGTCAACACGTAAGCGGTGAAGCCGATATACGCGTAGTCGCGCTCCTTTAGGAAGAGCAGAAAGCTGAAGGCGACCCGGGCCAGCGGCACCAGTGTCAGTACGTACAAGCCCAGCGTCATTACCGAATGCGGATCACCCTGCACTGCGAGCGCCACCAGCTCCGGGAAACTCTCTTTCTCTGCGAACTGATGCGCCTGCGCAGCGTGAAACCGGCCGACGTAAAAGTCCGGCTTGGAGGTCATCAGGATCAGGCCGAAAATAAGAATTACCGCAGCGACGACCAAGATCGTGCGCAACAGGATCGGCGTCCAGAAGCGAAGGATTCGATCTTCGTTTTCGGCGGTTTGAGTATGGATATCAGTCGATGCTGCCACGTCAAATTCCCTGGATAGCGCGCCAGCCCATCTCGATCGCGATCAAAACCAGAATCACGACGAAGACCAGGCGCAGGATGTGGACATTGGCATGGGGCAGGATTCGGCTGCCCAGCAGCGCACCCGCAGTGACCCCCAACGCCACCGGCGCCGCTATCGCGGTAGATACGTCCCCGCGCGCAAGAAACACCAGGGCACCCGCACCCGCCGTCACACCGATCATGAAATTGCTGGTCGCACTCGAGACCTTGAGCGGGATGTGCATGTAGTAATCCATCGCGATCACCTTGAGCGCGCCGGAGCCGATTCCGAGCAGTCCGGACATCAGGCCTGCGACTACCATAAGAGCGCTGCCGGCCGGAAGATTGACGGTCTCATAGTGTGTCAGGCTACCGACATCGTCGGGTACGTCGCCGACCAATTGCAGTCTGCGCGCGAGCGGGTCGCCGTGCGCAATGAGAACATCATCCTGCTTGCTTATCGTGAAGTACGCCGATTGCAGCATCATCAGCGCAAACAACACTTCCAGTATCACGGCCGGAATAAAGCCCGCGAGCAGTGCGCCCACGACCGCGCCGGTGACGGTTGCGCACTCGAGCACCATCGCTACCCTGAGATTGGTCCATCCATCGCGCACGAACGCGACGCTGGCGCCCGCACTGGTTGCGACCACCGAAATCAAGCTGGCGCCGACCGCTACCCCCATCGGCATATGCGCTGCGATGACCAGGGCGGGCACGATGAAGACGCCGCCGCCGAGACCGGAGATGGCTCCGACGAGTCCGGCTCCGAACGACAGGGCGATCAGCCCGACCAGAATTTCAAGCACGGACGGCTCCCCGTGCGATGACGGCGATATGCGATTGGGGTTCGAGAGGCGACCTGGAGGTTTTCTTTGGCAAGGACATTATCGTTGACGAAACTGTGTCCGGCTCGGTGAACATGCGCGGCGGCTATTCTAGCTACCTTTTCGTTGCGATCTATCCTTTATCGCCTGGCGACGTGATGGACAGGGGATCCGAGCGGCGTCCTCCACCAGAAGCTCTAGGATCCGAGCGGGAAGAAAGTCTCTTCAGAGCCGCACTTGGTATTGGCGAACGGAGTGCGAATACAGGGTCCTGCGATCACCTCTCTTTTGCCGGGCGATTCCTCGACCAATGGGCCGCCAGCGGAGAATGAGGTTTCGGACTCCGGAGCGAATGAGACGCAGCTTACTGCAATCTCGATAGTGCAGTGATTGGGCTGCATGCCAGTGCAGTTTCAACCTAAAAAGCTTGTGAAATCAACACCTTCGGGGCCAGAAAGGTCGGCATCGCGCTTGCTTTGCAGACTGATACCATGTTCGGCAATGTCGATTGCGAGCGCTACATCGATTGGAGTAGGTCAGAAAGGACCCCAACTGCGCAGAGGCTTTAATCAATGTTTGGCCTTTTAATTTTGGTGATCGTTATATTCGCCATCCGGCAGCATCGTCGCAGCCGCGCGCTCAGGTGGCGCGACCACTACTGGAAGAACGACGAATTTCGCCGGCATGTCGATCAGGCGGAGCAATTCGCAGCCGAGTTCCCGCATCGGCTGGCGGCCAAGATTCAGCGCCAGGCCGAGCGTTCGGGCTTCGACTTCGAGCGCAAGATGGCCGACAAGTTCGAGCGGCACGCGGCGCAGTTCGAAAAAAGGTTGCAGCGCAAATTCGAACGGCAGAAACGGCGGGCGGACAGAACTTGGTGGAGAGGACCGGACGAGCCACCGCGCGGCACCCGCGAATGGGACTTGCTTTGGAAGCGGTATGTAGGAGACCTCGCCACGGAACCCGGCCAGCCCGCTGCCGCCCCGGGGGAGTCCAAGACCGATGCGCCGAAGACCGACGACGGTGGCCTCGGCGTGCGCGAGGGACTGCAGGCTTCTACCGAAGCGTATAAAGCGTACCAGCGAGCGCGAAAGCGTGCGGCAGCCGAGGCCGGATTCTATGCGCACCTCATGTGGTACGGCGTCGTCATAGGCTTTCTGTTCTTCATCAACCTGATGACGACCTCGTTTCAGTGGTGGGTGTTCCCGGCGATTGGTTGGGGCTTCGGGGTCGGCAGTCACTTTATCGCGGTATTCGGATGGCGCTGGATCCATGATCGCGTTTTCGAACCCGCCATCCAGCGCGAAATCGACCGCGAGGTTACCAAGGAAAAGGAAGTGCTACGCACCGAGAAGCAGGCATCGCTCGATGAGCTCACCGCGACCTTCGCCCATGAAATTCGCAATCCCATTGCGGCGGCCAAGAGCCTGGTGCAGCAGATGGGCGAGGATCCGACTTCGGTGGAAAACGTCGAGTACGCCAAGGTCGCACTCGATGAGCTGGCGCGGGTAGAGCGCAGTGTCTCGCATCTTCTGAAGTACGCCAAGGAAGAGGACTACAATTTCGACAACGTGAACCTGTCGGGCGTCCTTGATGGAGCGCTCACCCAGATGCGCAGCAAACTTGAGGCGAATTCGGTCAAGGTCTCGCGCAACTACCTGACCGGCCCGACGGTGCGCGCCGATGCCGACAAGTTGAGGCAGGTATTTTCCAACATGATCGACAACGCGATCGACGCGATGAGCTCGACCACCGGCGAACGGCGGCTCGAAGTCGCCATTCATCGAGGTCGCGGCGGAGTTGCCACCGTGATCGTGCGCGACAACGGATGCGGAATCCCCGAGGACAAGCAGGCCAAGATTTTCAATCCCTTCTACACCTCAAAGCAGAACGGCACCGGGCTGGGGCTCGGGGTCGCCAAGAAGGTTATCGACGCGCATCGCGGCACCATCGAGGTGTCAAGCGAGTTGGGGGTCGGCACGGAGTTCCTAGTGTCGATTCCGCTCGCCGATGCCGTCCGCGAGACCCCGGCCGATGCGACTGAACCGCTGGCAGACTCGCCCGCGACCACGTCGATCTCGATGAACGGGAATGCATCGAGCGAAACCCCAGTGCCGATGACGGCGCAGGGTGCAAATCCGCGAGGTCCGCAATGAAGGGCCGGCTACTCATTGTCGACGACGAGCGCGGAATCGTCATCGCGCTTAAAGGCCTCTTCACCAAAGAAGGCTACGAGGTCGAAACTTCCGAGTCGGGAGAACAAGCGCTGGAAAGGGTCAAGGCTGGTCTGTTTCACGTGATCATCACCGATCTTTCCATGAAGGGGATGAGTGGCCTGGACCTGTTGCGCCAGGTGCACGAATTGGATCCGCAGTGCGCGGTCCTGATGATCACGGCATACGGCAATCAGCGGATCGCGGTAGAGGCGATGAAGGCGGGGGCCGAGGACTACCTGCCCAAGCCGTTCGACAACGACGAGCTGCGCCTCAAGGTCCGCAAGGTAATGGAGACGCAGCTCCTTCGGCGCGCCCACGACCAACTGCTGGAACGCGTGCGCCTGGAGACTGGCACCTTCGAGAACATGATCGGCCGCTCCGCGGCGATGGTGCGGGTTTACGAGACTATCGAAAAGGTCGCGCCCACCGACGTAACCGTGCTGGTGCGCGGCGAGTCGGGCACCGGCAAGGAACTAGTCGCGCGCGCGATTCATTTTCGCAGCCCCCGCGCGCGCGCCGCGTTTATCGCGGTCAATTGCGCCGCGTTCTCGCGCGAGTTGGTCGAAAGCGAACTGTTCGGCCATGAGAAGGGCGCGTTCACCGGCGCCGTCGCCCGGCGCGAGGGCAAGTTCGAAGCGGCGGACGGCGGCACGCTGTTTCTCGATGAAATCGGTGACATGGGCCTGGAGACGCAGGCCAAGCTGCTGCGCGTGCTACAGGAAAAGCAGTTCGAGCGCATCGGAGGAAATCAGCCGCTGGCGGTCGATGTGCGCATAATCGCCGCGACCAACCAGGACCTCGAAGCAATGGTTAAGCAGGGGCGGTTCCGCGAGGACCTTTACTATCGCATCAAGGTGGTCGAGGTCCGACTGCCCGCATTGCGCGAGCGCCGCGAAGACATTCCGCTGATGGTCCAGCATTTTATCCGCGAGGCCTGCAAGCGTTACGAGAAACCCGAGAAGCAACTGACCGCGGAGGCCATGCGTGCCTGCATTGCGCAGCAGTGGAAGGGCAACGCCCGCTCCCTCAAGGCCGCGATCGACCAGGCGGTGATCCTGTCTTCGGGCAACGAGATCACGCCGGCGGACCTGCTTTCGGGGTCGGAGGTGGAAGCGGCGAGTAATCACGCCGCCGCGGTGCCGGCGGCGCTCGACCATGAAGTTGATGAGACGTCGGTGGCAGGGTCGAACGGGATGACCTTTCGCGAGGCGAAGGAGAAATTTGTCGGCGACTGGGAGCGCGCATTTTTTGTCCGCGCGCTCCGTGGCACCGGCGGCAATATTTCGCGGGCGGCGGAACGGACCGGGATGTACCGGCAGAGCTTCCAGCAAAAGATGAAGGAGCTCGGGATCACGGTGGCGGAGCTGGGGCTCAAATCCGACGAGGACTGAACGGAGCAAAATGCGATGAATGACACTTCGGATCTGACCACTGAATCACGCGGCGGCTGGAAAATTCACCCGCCCTTGTTTGCGGCGGTGCTGCTGGCCGGGACCCTGATCCTGCACGCGCTGTTTGAACACGGCGAGGTCGCCGCGCATCAGCTGCTGGGCCTCCTGCTGGTGGCTGGTGGAATTGGCGTTTCCTTCTTCGCCGCGGCACTGTTCCAGGCTCGCGACACCACCAAGAACCCCTACCGCGAACCATCGCGATTCGTGGTGGAGCGGCCCTACACGCTTACGCGCAATCCGATGTATCTGGGAATTACGCTTGCGCTGCTCGGGTTTGCGGTCTTCTTCAGTTCGGTCGTGATGATGCTGGCGCCGATCGGATTTTTCGTCGCGCTGGATCAGCTGGTTATTCCGAACGAGGAAGCGGCGATGGAGCGCCTCTTCGGCTCGCAATACCTCGACTACAAGACCCGGGTGAGGCGCTGGCTCTGAACCGACTGAGAATTGTCGATGCGGCCCAGCGATGGCGCATCGCCGAGGAGAAGTAAGATGCTTATTTCACGGATGATTAGCCTGATCGGCGGCAAACTGCGTCGCTGGCTCAAGTCGCACGAGGCGCGCGACCCCGAGGCAGTATATGAAGCTGCGATAACCGATCGCGTGCGCCGCTACCACCAACTGAAGAACGCCGCCGCCGGCGTCATCTACATGCGCAACAAGCTGGAGCGCGAGCTGCGCTCCAAGTCCGTCGAGCTCAAGGAGGTGGATGAACAGGCAGGACAGGCGGCGGACATGAACGAGGACCAGTGTGCGTTGATCCTGATCCAGCGCAAGCACGAGCTGGAAGCGGACTGCGCGCGGCTGCGCGAAGAGCTCGGCGATCTGACCCGCGAGGCCGAAGAGGCCAAGAAAAACTTGATCGCGTTCAAGGGCGAGATCGAGAAGCTCAAGGTCGAAAAAGTGCGGATGATGGCGCGGCTCAAGAACGCGCAAGCGCGGGTCAGGATTCAGGAAGCGCTCGAAAGCCTCTCATACGACGAGGACGTGCGCGCGCTCGAAGAAGTGCGCGAATCGATTCAGCGCACTCTCGCGCAGGCGGGAGTCAATCGCGAGTTGGGCGAGTCCGAACTCGGCGTGAAGCTCGATGAAATTCGCCGCCGCAACGCGGAGACCAAGGCAGCGGCAGAACTCGCGGACTTGAAGCGCCGTCGCCGTCCTCCGCTGGCGCCCATGGATATTTTTACCCAGGCCGCAGAGGCCGCCAACGGCCGGCCTCACCCGGGTAATGGCGAAGCAGCCTGATCCGCAATCGGCGTAGCGCGAGGGGGCCATAACGATGCATCGACGGGACGCAATTGATTCGTTGTTGACGGCGTGCGGAGTGCTGGCCCTGGGGGTTTTGCTGTCGCTCGCGCTCCCGAGGCTGGTGCACGTCAAACACGGCCTGGGCGACTTCAGACATCGCTGGTTCGGGCACGTCGAGGGCGTCGGCGGACCCCTCGACGTCAATGGTCCGCTGCGGGTGCGGGGCAACCTCTACATCGGCGGACCCGCAACCGTGCACGGACAGGTACAAGCACGCTGGATCAACGTCGGCGGTCCGAGAGAGGCCTCATTGCCGGCTGGCGAGCAGGCGGGCCCCAGCGGTCAGCAGTACATGAACAACCTAGCGGTTGGTGGACCGTTGACGGTTCAAGGTCCGCTAATCGTTGACGGCCGCCTGGTAGTTGGCGGCCCTTTATACTCCGAGCCGGCCCAGTAGGCCGGGCCACTCGATTTCGCTTCAGACCGAGGAGCCGGAACGATGCACCGACGGGACTCGCTGCTGGCCGTGTTAGTCCTGGCGGCACTCCCCTTCGCGGCCTGCCAGCATGAACATCTCAGTCGCAAAGAAGCCGGCACGGGGATGAACATTAATACCGCCGGCTTTCTGGGCGACGCGAGCGTCAACGTCAACCTTGGCATGTGCGCGGGCCGCGTCGCCCTGTCGCAGGGCGAGGCGACTATTCGGGACGACTGCTTCACCGGCGATACCAACGTGGTGCTCTGCACGGACGCGACGGCCGCAAGTCCAATCAAGTGCTCTCCTGCGCCCGGGATCTTGAGCATCTCGGGCAGCGGCGGCGACATCATCAGTTACGCGCGAGTTCGCTGAAACGGGATGACGGTGCGATCGTGAAGCGAGGGGTGGCGGTTATCGGGTGCTGCTTGGCTTTGGCTGCGTGCACCAGTGTGAATGTCGCGGCGCAGGGGGACGGTGCAGCCATCGGTGGCCCCCTGGCTGTGGCCGGTCCGTTGCGGGTGCAAGGCGACTTGCGGGTCGGCGGTCCGGCAACCATTCACGGACCGGTCCAGGCGCGTGCGCTAACCATCGGGGGTCCCGTCAAGACCACACTCCCGCGGGGCGAGCCGCCAGGTCCGGCGGGTCAGTCCTTTGCGACCTCGCTGGCCGTCGCGGGACCACTCACGGTGCAGGGCCCGCTAATCGTGGAAGGGGCGTTGATAGTAGGAGGACCGCTCACTTCCGAGCCCGTTCAGGAATCGTCGGACGTCGTTCCCCAACAAAGTCAAGTCTTTGCGCCGCCGGGCGACGTGCCGCCGCAAAAGCCAGCCCCCTCAACTGAATGGACTGAGTAGGGCCCGGTGGCTGGGCCGCGCGCCGCGCAACTACCGCCGAGCGAGGCCCGCCCCAGCCTCGCCCTCTTTCTGACACCCTGCATACGCCAGGCGTCCGCTCCGCTAGGTTTCGGCCAGGGCGCACCCGTCTACGGTGTCATGCGCGAATCGAGCAGGCGCTGCACGAAGATCAGGTCGAGCCAGCGGCCGAATTTGCATCCTACCTCGGGCATTCTCGCCACCTGCTTGAAACCCAGGTCAGCGTGCAAGGCGAGCGAAGCGTGGTTTAAAGCTTCGATTGCACCAACCATCGCGTGTGCTCGCGATGCAGTGGCTCGTTCGATGAGTGCGCGGAGCAGAATCCTGCCAATTCCGGAACGCCGGCGGTCGGCTCTCACGTAGATGGAATGCTCGACCGTGTGACGATAACCGTGCCACGCCCGAAAGTCAGCGAAGGTTGCATAGCCGAGAACGCTACCATCCTCGACTGCGACCTTGATTGGAAATCCGCGCGCCTGGCGCGCTTCGAACCAGCGCCGGCGGCCTTGGAGATCGTCGAGGGTGTCGAACCACACGGCGGTCGAGTTTGTGATTACTTCATTGAAGATCTCGAGGATTCCCGGCAGGTCATCGACGCTAGCATCGCGTACTTCCATTTCCTTCCTCGTTTATTATAGTGGAGAGGATCGGCACTATAGTGGACGCAACCGGGAGAAGTCTAGCGCAACGATTGCATCGCGAACGTGAGCTGCGGGGGTGGGCGCTGTCCGAGTTGGCCCGACGCGCCGCGGTTTCCAAGAGCATGATCAGCAAGGTCGAACGCGGCGAGGCCAGTCCAACCGCGAGTCTGTTGGGGCGGTTGGCCGGCGCGTTCGGGACTACGATGTCGAGCCTGCTTGAAGAACCGGCGTGCCCTCAACGCTTGACCCGCCGTAGCGATCAGTCGCTATGGAAGGACCCGGCAACCGGCTACTTGCGCCGTGCGATCTGTCCGCCGGGCGCGGGGCGAGCCGAAGTGACCGAGGTCACGCTGCCGGCCGGTGCGCGGGTGGCATTTCCAAAGGAAGCGTTCGCTTTCCTCGAGCAGCAAATCTGGATGATGCGAGGCACTCTGCATTTCACCGAAGGCCCTGTCGTCCATGTGTTACGGCGGGGAGACCACCTGACGCTCGGGCCACCCTCCGACTGCACCTTCGAAAACCATGACAAGCACGCTTGCGTTTACCTGGTTATGCTGGTGCGGTCTTCACGCGCAGAAATCCGCTGATTACCCAGCTGTCCCACAGCCCTGTCCGCGTCACTTTTTCGCGCTGTGCCCCCCTCGACAGGGTAGGGCGGGCGACCACATCACCGGCGGAAGAGGGCGGATTCCGCGATTTGCAGATCCAGAGCGTAGCGGCGGATCCAGTCCAGGGCGACCTGCGAAGTGAGCAGCTTGATCCAATCGCGAGTGCCGCGGAACTGGTAGCGGCGCGAGATCTGTCCGCGCTCGGAATCGAGTCCAAGACAGATCGTACCGACGGGCTTGTCCGGCGTGCCACCATCGGGGCCTGCCACTCCTGAGGTGGCGATTGCCACCTCGGCGCCGGTGCGCCTGCGCGCGCCCACCGCCATCTCGCGCACGCATTCCTCGCTCACCGCGCCCACCGTACGCAGGGTGGTCTCCGACACGCCGAGCAGCTCGGTTTTCATCTCGTTGGAGTAGGTCACCAGGTCGCCGATCAGATAATTCGAGCTGCCTGGAACGTTGGTCAGTCGATGGCCGATCAGACCGCCGGTGCACGACTCTGCAACCGCAAGCTTGATTTTCTTTTCGATCAGCAGCCGCCCGACTACTTCCTCCATGGTGATTTCGCCCTCGGCGAACAGGAATTCGGAGATCTTGCCGCGCACCCGCTGCGCCAGTTCCTCGAGCTTGCGCTCGGCCTCTCCGGGCTTGCCCTCGACGGTCAGGCGCAGCGAGATCTGCGGAAAGCTCGCGCGCAAGCCGACTCGCGCCTCGTCGGCCTTGATCAGGCCCGCGACCGCTTGATCGAGCGCCGACTCGCTCATTCCGAAGGTCTGGAAAATTCGCATGGCGATGACCTTGTCGGTGCCGCGATTTTTCTGAATCCACGGGATGACCCAGTTCTCCATCATCGGCTTCATCTCGCGCGGCACACCCGGCAGCACGATGAGCTGGGAGCTGTGGCCGGCGAGCGTGATCGGCAGTCGAAAGCCGGGCGCGGTGCCGAGGGGATTCGGGATGATCTCCGCACCGTCGGGAAAATCGGCCTGCTTGAGGTTGTTCTCGGGCATCACGCGGTTGATAGTGGCGAACAACCGCTTCATATGGTCGACCGAGGCCTGGTCGCGCACCAGTTTGACGCCCGCGATGCGGGCGACCGTCTCGGTGGTGAGGTCATCCACGGTCGGACCGATTCCGCCGGTAGAGATAACGACGTCGCTCATCGCGATTGCGGTGCGCCAGGCCCATTGCAGGCGATCGGGCACATCGCCCGTTGTGAGCACGGCCACCAGGTCAACGCCATTTTCGACCAGCTTGTCGGCCAAGTAGTTGGAATTGGTGTCGACGACTTTGCCGGTCATGATTTCGTCGCCGGTCGAGAGAATTGCGGCCCGTTCGATCATCGGTAACTCCTCACTGCAGCGAGTTTCTGGATTCGTTGAGTAGCCTAGGGCGTCCGTTCATGCAAAGGGCCCTGGTCATCCGGCACCATCACCGCTTCTTACGGGCGACGTCCCGCGGTCAGCCCTCGGTTGGGATAGCCTTGGTGGCGCAAGAAGGGCCTTCTTTCCAAAGGGCGGACGCAGGACGCGCCGCCCACGGGTCATGCGGCGCGATGCGCCTAGTGCACCAGCACGCGTCGCGCGACCTGTAGCAGTATGTTCGCGTAGATCGCGGAGCCCAGGTCATCCAGCATCACCCCGGTGCCGCCTTCCACCCGGCGATCGATCCAGCCGGCGGGGAACGGTTTCATCACGTCAAAGATGCGAAACAACACAAAACCCGCGAGCATCCACGGCACCGTGAGCGGATTACCGTACATGGTTGCGACCATTCCGAGGACTTCGTCGATCACGATTTTGGAACTGTCCGGTTCCTTGAAGATCACTTCGGCGCGTCCCGCGATCCAGCACGAGATCGCAAAAGCGGCCACGAAAACGACCAACGCCAGCGGCGGCGAATCGCTCCACAACGGTCCGAAGGCGAGCCAGACCACGAGCACTCCCACCAGCGAACCTGCCGTACCGGGTGCGAATGGCGAAAATCCGCTATAGGCGCCGGTGGCGATAAAGATAATGAGCGAGCGCATCGGGTTTCGGAGCGCGAGCGGTGGCGAGCCGCAGCTCCCGTTTGGGGTTGGTGCCTGTACTGAAGCTCGGCGCCGCTCACGCTGTGGGGTATGGCATGGGAGGTTGTTCGGCACCTACCTCTACCGCGGTTACCCCGTCGATGGTGCGGGCCACGCCGCAGACTAGTTCGTCCCAGGGCGCAACCAGGCCGGGGCCGCTGAGCGATACGGTGCCGGCGCGGCACGCCACTGAGATCTGCGCGTCGCGAATCTTCGGATGTGCCAATAGCGCGGCGTGAACTTCACCGGCGATGGCCGCATCGCTCAGGGCCGAGCGCGCCGCAGCATCCGCAGCCGCATTGATCTCGGCCGCAGCATTGGCCAGCAGTCGTGCTATCGCGCCGAGCGGCTGCGCGGAAGAATTCACGATCACGTCATAGAGGGTAGGGTCGTCGACATCGACGCCAGACAAGGTCTGGCTGCGCGCCTTGGTTTCGCGATCGACCTCGCGCACGTGTTTCTCCGCGCTGGCCGCCGAGAGCCGTTCTTCCTGCTCGGTACACTTGATTCGCTCAGCCATCGGGCTGACCACCCGAACCCGCAGCGCATAGCGAAGCGGCGGAGTCAGATGGGCGAGCGCGCGCCCGGCGACGACGATCGAATCGTGCGCGAGTTCCTTGAGCAAGACGGCGCGAATGTAGGCAAGGTAGCGATGGCTTTCGCTGCGCAGCCGCTCCCAGAAGTGGGGCGTGCGCAAATCGAACACCAGCAGCTGGTCTTCGCTCACGCCGAAGCGGCGAGCCGCCTCCGCAATCAGTTCCTGTCCGGTCTTAAAGCGCCATCCGAGCTGCTCCGCTGTCAGGCGTCCCAACTCGATGCCGCGGCTTCCGACTTGTTGGCTTATCGCGATGACCGCCATGGGAATCTCTCCGGCTTCCCGATGATCCGCACCCGCGCCGCATATTAGGGACAATACACACCGAACCGCAAACGTCGGAGATGGAATCCTCGCGGCGGCGCGGCTAGGATGGCGGCTACTCTGACTGCTCGTGGCGTGAAATTCTGCGCGCGACCTGAGCAAAAAGCGAGGCTGGGAAGCGAATTCCGATGGCAGCAAGAATGGCACGGCCGCGCCTGGCCGGCGCGGAAATAAATCCACGCGGGGTGCGCGGCGACATGACCGCGGCAGAGCTGATCGATACCGCGTTTCTCGCCTACAACGGCCGTAAGCTGCGCGACGCGTGCCGGCTGTTCGCGGAGCGCATGCTCGAACCCGACGTGGTGGTCGGGATGAGCGTGACCGGCGCGCTGACGCCCGCGGGTCTCGGGATGTCGTGCCTGATTCCGCTGATTGAGAACGGCTTCGTCGACTGGATGGTCTCGACCGGCGCGAACCTCTACCACGATACCCACTTCGGAATCGGGCTCAAGATGTACCAGGGCTCGGCCGAGGCCGACGATGTGGCGCTGCGCAATGCGGGCGTGGTGCGAATCTACGACATCTTTTTCGACTACCGCGTGCTGCTCTCGACCGACACTTTTTTTCGGGAAATCGCTCGGCTCGAGGAATTTCAGCGTCCGATGAGTACGGCCGAATTCCACTATCGGGCCGGAAGGTACGTTGCCGAGCGCGAGCGGATCTTAAAGCTCAAGCGCCGTTCGCTTCTGGCGGCGGCGTATGAATATGGACTGCCGATCTACACCTCGTCGCCGGGAGATTCTTCGATTGGCATGAACCTGGCGCTGCTGGAGATGGAAGGTCACGGCCTGCGGATCGACCCGCTGGCCGATGTGAATGAAACCGCGTCGATAGTCTACGCGGCCAAGCAAAGCGGCGGCAGGAGCGCGGTGTTTATTCTGGGGGGCGGCTCGCCCAAAAATTTCGTTCTCCAGACTGAACCCCAGATCCAGGAAGTCATGGGCGTCGCCGAAAAAGGTCACGATTATTTCCTGCAGGTGACCGATGCACGCCCGGACACGGGCGGACTCTCCGGTGCGACCCCGTCGGAGGCGGTCAGCTGGGGCAAGATCGATCCCAATCGTCTGCCGGACACGGTGGTCTGTTACGTGGATTCCACCGTGGCACTCCCGCTCATTACCGCCTACGCCCTGGCCCGCCGAAAGCGGCGCAAGCCGCGGCGACTCTACGACCGGCGCGGGGAGATGATGAACACGCTGGCTTCCGCCTACGAGAAGGTGCGCAAGAGGCGCCTCAAACGGGGCGAGAGTTGAAGGAGGGCAGGGTCCGCATCGAGTGCCCAGGAAAGCCTCTAAGCATTCAGAACCCCCCGTTCGCAAAGCACGCGAGATGATTTCCCCGGATGGAAACCTGCGGCGCGAACTCACCCTGGCGCGAAAGGCAGCGCGTGCGGCCGGCGATATCCTGCGCGGCTATTGGCGCCGCGGCGACTACCAAATCAGCTCCAAGGGAAAGGACAATCCGGTAACCCAGGCCGACCTGGAAGCAGATCGCACACTCAAGCGCCTGCTGCACGATCCATTTCCTGAATACGGCTGGCTTTCCGAAGAGACCGCCGACAGCGAGGCGCGCCTTAAATGTCGGCGGGTGTGGATCGTCGATCCACTCGACGGAACCAAGGAATTCATCCAGGGCATTCCGGAATTCTGCGTGGCGGTCGCGCTGGTCGAGGAAGGCCACCCGGTATTGGGAGTTACTTACAATCCCATAACCCGCGAGATGTTCTGGTCGGCGCGCGGGATGGGTTGTCATTTGAATACCGAACCGGTGCGGGTGACGCGGACCCGCGTGCTCCATCGCGCAAACGTGCTGGCGAGCCGAAGCGAGACCGCGCGGGGCGAATGGGAAGTATTCCACGGTCGGCTCAAGGTGAGCCCAACCGGGAGCGTCGCCTACAAATTGGCGCTGGTGGCGGCCGGGAAAGGCGACGCGACCTTCACGCGTTCACCGAAGAGTGAGTGGGACATCGCATCGGGGGCCGCGCTGCTCGCGGAAGCCGGCGGCACCATGACTGACATTCACGGCGCCATGATCCGGTTTAACCAGCGTCGCGTGAAGGTGGCGGGAATGATCGCGGACAATACGGTGCTACACGAACAACTGGTAAAGATCGCGCCGCATCCGGAAAGAGCTCCCGAGTAGGAAAATCCCTCCCTTCACGACGAGGGGATCCGGACCTCAATAAACTCAGGCGGATTTGGCCGGTTCGACGGCCGGTTGCACGGCGCGTTCGGCGGCTTTTTCAACGCCGGCCCTGCCCGGACCGGTTTCGGGCAAGAAGTAAAGTGCGACCGTCGGCAGGATTTGGAAGGCCAGGAATCCGAGCATCACTTCGCGCAGACCGATCGATGCGGCCAGCTTGCCGCCTAGCACCGGCGACAGGAACGCCCCGAAGTATCCGACCGCCCACACGAAACCCAACGAGGCGCCTAGGCGGGTGGGATTCATGTTCGGGAGCTCCATCATCAGGGTGGTAATGGCCACGAGCGATCCGGCCGAGCCGATTCCGACCAGGACCAGTGAAAGGCCAATCCACGTGGGGTTGCTCAGCTCGATCGCGCCGAAACATCCGACCAGGGTAAAAATTGCGATCGGCCAGGTGAAGGGTTTGCGCAGTCCGGTAAGAGCGGTCCCAAACCCGCCTCCGAGCACCGCGAAGAATCCGGTGAGCGGCAAGACCTGCGTCAGCAACGAGGCCTCTGCCAGGCTCATCCCGCGAAACCCTCGGAAGAATTGCGGCAGGAACGCGGTATACAGCTGAAACACCCACATGCCGCCGAATAGACCGATCGCGATCAGCAGCACGTTACGCATCTTCATCACTTCGATCAGTGCGGACTCGCTGGCGACATAGTTCTCCACCTCGGTGGGGACTGGTGCAGTAGTTCCCTGGCGTCCCAGGATGGTCCACAACAACGCCACCCCCGCGGTTGCGATGCCGTAGTCGAAGAGCACCGACTGCCATGACGAATCTACCGCCACGAACAGCGTCGGTGTGATGCGAAAGACCGCCGTCAGCCCGACGTATGCGAACGCGAAGTTTATCATGTTGATGTAAGGCCATTCGGATTCGCCGAACCATTCCATGGTGAGGGCGCCCGGCGGGGCTATCACCATCCCGAATCCCACGCCCTCCAGCACGCGGCAGAGGAGCAGCACGGAGAAACTCCCGGCAAAGCCGCTTGCGATCGCGGCGAGAGCCATCAACCACACGCCGATCTGGAGGCAGCGCAGCGCGCCGAGCTTCTCAATCACGACCGCACCAAGGATCGAGAAGATGCCGATGCAAAGCGCTATTATCGAGATGATCAGCCCGGCGGAGCCCAGCGTGATACCGAGTCCTTTCTTGATTTCGTCGAGAATCGGGGCTGGCGCGAGCCAGGTCAGCGACTGCACGGTTAGGAGCAGAAGCAGAAGAAGCTCGATTACCCAACGATACGGCGATAGCTTTGCCCGTTCATTCATGGTCTTAACCGCCCCGGGTGATGCTGTCGATATAGCCCGTCCGGCGATGCAATTGCCACCGCGTTTCTGCGGGGGAAGTACGAAAAAACCGTACCCGCGTTGAGCCGAACTTTAGGAGAAAATCCAAAGCGAAAGGGCGTCGTAGGTTTGCGACCTGCGGGGTGAAAGGACGAAAAGCAACCCTGGGACTTTTCAGAAACGGCGGTCACCCCTGGCCCACCTTACGTAGCCGGCCAGGCCGATTGCATAGACCGCGGCGATCAGAACGAACACCGCGCTGAATGAACCGGTTGCTTGAACGATGAACCCCACGATTGCGACCCCCACGATTCCGGGGATGGTAGCAACGGAGTTGGAAATGCCCATGAGCACTCCCGCATATTCTGGGCCCACGTCCAGATGGTTCACGCCATAGGCGGACTGGCCCAGCCCGCTTGCTGCTGCGGACAGTGTCAGCAGTGCGGTCGCAGCGGCGGGACTGCTGGCCCACGGCAGCGTTAGGAGTGGCAGAGCGCCCAGGCCGAACGCGATAGATTGCATCAGTCTTCGAGTAAAGCCAACGCTCACCCCGCGAATCAGCATCGCATCGGCCACCCATCCTCCCGTGTTGACTACCGCGAACGACGCCACCCACGGCACCAACGAATATAATCCCACGCGACTCACGGTAACGCCGAAGGCATGATGCAGGTAGGTCGGCAGCCAGAGCAGCAGGATGTTGAAGCCGAAATTACTGCAGAAGTGGGCAAGTACAATCGCCCACACCGCGGGTTCGCGCGCGATGGCGCGCCAGGGAATGCTTGCTGGGCGCGAGGAGCTCGGGACCGTGTGGTGGGCAGGTTCGCTGCCGGTGTCGTACCTCTCGCTGGTTTGCCCCTCGGTCCTGGGGAGAGGATTGGCAGGCCCGTCGGCGGCTTTGATTGCCCAGATGGCGACCCAGACCACACCGGCTGCGCCTGAAAGGTAGAACAACCCTGGCCAACCAAACCTCGCGATTATCAACGGGCTGAAGATGAGGGCGACGACCGTCCCCAGGTACATACCACTAAAATTCAGCGCGAGAGTTCGGGCGCGTTCGCGCGGTGGCATCCAACGGGCGGTCAGGCTGTGAATCACGGGAAAGTTAACTCCCTCACCAAGACCGAGCAGGATTCGAACGGCGAAGAGCGCCGTAAAAGACATGCGCGCGGCGCCCGGGGTGATGAACGTCGCCACCGACCAGACTGCAACGCCGAACGCGAGCACCCGCTTGCCGCCGAATCGGTCGGCGAGCCATCCGCCCGCGAGTTGCGGCCATATATAGCCCCAGAAGAACGCCGAGAGGATGAGACCCTGTGCGGCCGAATCGTAGCCTTGGTCTGCGGCCAGCGGAATTATCGCAACCGAGATGCTAACGCGGTCGAGGTAGCAGAGAACCGTGCCGAAAAAGAACAGCGCCGCGATTGTGTAGCGTCGGGGCCACCGCGACGCGGCTGTCGCGGGCGAGTCGCGAATCTCCAGCAGCTCGGACATCGCGCGCGAGCTTAGCCGCGCAAGACGGCTCGTGCCAGTCTCGAGATGAACTTCCGCGGTTACTGTCTGTCATCGCTATTCTGGACCGCGCGCGCGAAGAGAGTCGGTGTCGTTTTGCAAAGAAACTCCCTCACCTTGCGCAAGAAGAATGTCCCCTGAAAAGGACTCACCGGATGTGCCAAAAGAAGCGTGAACAGACCCCGGCAGGAACGGCTTTACCAGCAGCTTGCGCGCGCCGCTTATCGCAATTTTCGTGAGCTGAGGGCGCGCTTTCGCGGACCGATTAGCGGCCGACCGCGTGGCGAACTGTGTTCAGGATGTAAATGAAGTCGCGCGGCTCGCGGACCTCGCCCAGCAAGGCGACGCGTGACAGCATGTCCATCTCTTCTGTGCTGATATTGTGAATGCGGCGCAGCTGCTCGTTGCTCTTGAACTGCTCCCACGCGGACGAGGAGTTGTTCTCGGACGCAGGATTAAGAAGCGCGTGGGCGCGCGGATTGGCCAGGAAGAACAGCTCACGGCAATCGAGGCCGAGTACTTCGCTAAGCCGATTTACGATCTTGTCGGAGGGATGGCGTTTGCCGGATTCGAGATGACCGACATAGGGAGTGGAGGTCCTGATGCGGCGAGCAACTTCTTCTTGGGTGAGGTCGAGCTGGCGTCGGCGTTCGCGAATTGTCTGGCCGAAACTACGTTCCCTGAACCGTGGCATTGATGCTCTGCCTCGCATGACGAACGGCCGGCTTTCTCAGCCCGAGCACACCGCTCATCAAACAATTGGACCATGTTGTAGACTATTTGTAGTAACACTGCGCGAGAGACCTGAGCAAATGAAGCTCAGATCAATGCGAAGCCACATATTTGAGGGTTTTTATCTCATCCATGAGCAATCTTGAGCAGAAATGCCTATCTCAGACTGCATCATAACTACGATAGTTAAGTGTGGTTTATAGATAGCATAAGAATTTTTCATACAGTCTAATTGCCGTAAGGATTGCGACCATGGTTGAGGTAGAGGGAAAAGCTCGCTGCCCGGTCGATCGCGCGCGCCGGAGTTCGAAAGCTTGCGACCAGGCCTTGTGGCAGGTGCTGCACCACGATCTTGTCCTGGCCGACCGGATGCCCGCTGCCGTCGTAGTAGCGCACCTCGATGGCGACGGGCCCGGTGTCGGGCCCGGTATTTTGAATCTTGCCCTGCACGAACACCCCACCATCCGCGTGCTGCAGGCTGGTCTCCACCACCCGCACCGGCTCTGCGGTGTGCAGCGCGTGGAACACCCATCCCGCAAATGCCAGGCACAGAACCGGGATTGCGATCTTCGAAATTCGCATCGACGTCGGCAGAGATTCAATACGAGCGCGGGAGCCCGAGCACGTGCTCGCTTATCGAGTTCAGGACCATCTCTTGCGACACCGGAGCGATCTTAAGCAGGCGGCATTCGCGGAAGTACCGTTCCACATCGTACTCGCGGATATAACCGTAGCCGCCGAGCGTCTGCACTGCACGATCGCAGGCCTCGAAGGCAGCATCGGCGGCGCGCAGCTTGGCCATATTGGCCTCGGGTCCGCAGGGCTTGCGATGATCGAACAGCCAAGCCGCCTTGAGCATCAACATCTCCGCGGCTTCCAGCTTCGCATACACATCGGCCAATGGATGCGCGATCGCCTGGTTTTGACCGATCGGACGTCCGAACACGATTCGTTCCTTCGCGTAGCGCACGGCTTTGGCGATCGCGGCGCGCCCGATTCCGATCGCTTCGGCAGCGACCAGGATGCGTTCGGGATTGAGGCCATCGAGCAGGCAATGAAACCCTCGCCCTTCCCCTCCCACTAGATCCGAGACCGCCACGCGCAGGTTGTCGATGAAGAGCATGTTGGTATCGACCGCGGCGCGGCCGAGCTTGTGCAACTCGCGAACCTCGACCGCTGCGGGTTCGAGCTCGGCGAAGAACAGGCTCATTCCGTCGGTCTTCTTTTGGACCTGCTCAAAGGGCGTGGTTCGGGTCAACAGCAGCATGCGCTGCGCCTCGCGCGCCTTGGTGGTGAAGACTTTACGCCCGTTGATCACATAGTTGTCGCCGTCGCGCCGCGCGGCGGTCTTGATATGGGTGATGTCGTTGCCCGCATCAGGTTCGGTAACTGCAAATGCGACGTGCAGCTTTCCGCTCACAACTTCGGGCAGAAAGCGGCGCTTCTGTTCCTCGCTGCCATGAAACACGAGGGGGCTCACGCCGAAGATCGAGAGATGAATCGCGCTCGCCGCCGCCATCGCGCCCCCCGATCCGGCAACCTCGCGCATCACCAGCGCCGCCTCGGTGATTCCAAGCCCGCTGCCGCCGTACTGCTCGGGAATCGCTACGCCGAGCCACCCGCCGCGCGCGACTTCCGCATAGAACTCGTGGGGAAATTCGGCGCGCGCATCGCGATCGCGCCAATATTCGTCGGGGAACTTCTGTCCCATCGCGCGGATCTGCTGAACGATCTCCTGCTGTGCTTCGGTCAATTCGAAATCCATCTTTGACTCCCTTGCCAGGGTTATCTGCATCCCTCAATGAGTAGTCAAGCGGCACATGCACGTTCGATAGGCGCCAGTTAATGGGATCCATCGCGGGCGCTGATACTGAATAGACGACTAAAACGGAACATTACGCCGGTATGAATCTTGAAACCAAGCGTGCGGCTTGGCCCCGGCGCCGCCGTGGTGCGCGGGTGAGATCGGCTTATCAGCCGTCAGGGAGGAAAAGAGTGAAACGGAGGACAAGAGGAAAAGCTGTATCGTGGCTTGGTCCGACGACGCTGTCGTTGCTTTTTGCAACGTCGCAAGCGCTCGCTGCGGGGGGAACCTCAGTCAGTGAACAACAACGGCTCGATGCGCTCAGCGGGAACGTAACCAATCTCGCGGGGGAGGTGACTCAGACCCAGGGAGAAGTGAAACAGATCGAAAAGGCAATAACCGTGGCCCCGCCCGCCGAAGGCGCGCAGCCGCAGACCGTCGGCGAACACGTAGCCAAGATTGAGAGCGACCTTAAAACCAATCTGGGCGTTTCAATCCACGGCTTGGTCGATGCCGGCTATGAGCACAACTTCAACCAGCCCAACGGAAACACCAACCTGTTTCGTGCTTGGGACGCAGATGGTTTTCAGCTCACGCAGGCCAATCTGCATATCGAAAGAGACGGGACCGTCGGCTTCGTAAGCGACATCAACTTCGGCAACGTTGCCAACGCAATCTCGTCCGCGACCAACTTTGGGCCGGTGCACCAGACCAGCGCCCAGTGGATCGATCCGACCCAGTACTACCTGACCTATACCATCCCGCTAGGTGCCGGGATCGCGGCGCAGGCGGGCCGGTTTGTGACTCTGCTTGGCGCGGAAGTCATTCCGACCTACCAGAACCAGAACTACAACGAAACGCGCAGCTTCCTGTTCACCCTGGGCGAGCCGCTGACCCACACCGGCATCCAGGGTGCGTATACCTTCAACGATTACGTGTCGGTCACCGGAGGGCTCAACAACGGATGGGATAATCCGCAGCTCAATAGCAACAACGGTCCCAACTACGAAGGCGAGCTGGTTCTTAATACCAAGGACAAGAGTCTTTCGCTGGTCGTCAATGGCATCTGGGGACCGAACCCCGCTTCGCCGACCACCACCAGCCACTCCAACCAGAATCTGGGCGCGATCGACCCGATTGTCACCTACAAACCGGCATGGCTTCCCGGCGTTACACTGGAGTCGGAATATCTGTACGCCAGCCAAAGCGGGCCGGTGGTGAACGGGCATTCGGCTACCTGGCAGGGACTGGCCGGGTACTTCGTCTACGACTGGAACGCCTGGGAACTCGCAACGCGCGGTGAATTCTTCGACGACGAGGATGGCGCCCGCACGGGAACCGCGCAGACCCTGTGGGAGCTTACGCAGACCGTCACTTGGAAGGTCCCCGAAGTCACCGGATTGTTGGCGCGCCTGGAATACCGGCACGACAGTTCGAACGTGGCGATCTTCCCGAACAACAACTTCGTCAACCCCACGACCCACCAGCAGCAGCTGTGGGAGGGACAGGACACTCTCAGTGCCAACTTTATCTACGCTTTTTAGGTAAGCTCCATCCCTCGCTGGGGAGGGTTTCCGTCAAAGCAGCACGAGCGGCGGACCGGGCAACCGGCTCCGCCGCTCGGCTTATCGCGCGACCGCGCCGCTTTCTGGTATCGATCTGGACTCGCGTCAGCTCCGGTGCGCGAATCTAGCTCCGCATGAACGTTCCCGCTGCGATAGTTATCCTGCTTCTGCTCCTAATCGGCCCGCTCTCGATACATTTCATCGAACAGAACATCGAGATCTACATCTTCATCATCGGTATCGTCGCGACACTCACGGGGTCCGGGTTCGACCGGACGCTGGTACTGAAGGCAAGTGAAGAACCGATCCTCATAACCCTGGCGGTGGTCATCGCCGGAATTCTGTTCAGTTTTTCCCGCCATCGTCTCGACCGGGCGTTCGTGCGACTTCGCCGCCGCATAAGCCGTCCGCTACTGGCCGCGCTCGCGACGTTCGTGCTGGCGGTCCTTGCGGGCATCATCACCGCGATAGTGGCCGCCTTGGTGCTGGTCGAGATGGTTAGATTGCTGCATCTTCAGGGTGAGGCGCGCACGCGGATGACGGTTGCGGCCTGTTTTGCGATCGGTCTGGGCGCCGCGTTGACCCGTGTCGGCGAGCCGCTTTCGGCGCTCGCGGCCTCCGCTTTGAACCTGCCCTTTACGGGATTGTTCCTCCTGCTGGGCCCGTGGATCTTACCCGGAGTTGCGGTTGCGTCAGCGCTGGCGGGGTGGTTTGCGCGAGGCGACTATCACGACCCCGCGGTCGGTGTGCACGTGCACGAAACGCCGCTGGCCGCGATCATTCAGGGCGTCAAGGTTTACGTGTTTGTCGCCGGACTGGTTCTGGTGAGCGATGCATACGCCCAAATTGCGACGCAACTGGTCAGTGCGCTATCGAACGACGCGTTGTTCTGGATCAATACGATATCGGCGGTGCTCGACAACGCCACGCTGGTGGCCCTCGAAGTTCACAGCATGAGTCTGCCGCGCGCCCGCGAGGCAATCATCTCGCTGCTGGTTTCGGGCGGGATGCTCATTCCGGGCAACATTCCCAACGTCATCAGTGCTGGCGCCCTGAAGATCGGCAGTGCGGCATGGGCGCGCATCGGCATACCCATCGGTCTGGCAGGTCTGGGCATCTATTTTGCTCTGCTGAAGGTCATGGCGTGAGAAGGCGCCGATGCGAAAACAAAGTCGAGAATCGTTGGTGTTATCGCGATCTGAGATCGAGATCGCAGGGATCGCTGCTGTCCAAACGGGCGGCAGTTCCCGGCGGATACCCTCGCACCTGCCGCGAGAAGCGACCGTTGCCTTAGGCTGGTTTTCGTGAGAAAAACGATGATCGAATTGGGTGAGACAGCGCACGCATTGCCAAATGAAGCGCGCTACAGCGTCCGCGATTCGCATCATCAAACGCACATACTTAGGGTTCGCCGTCCCCGTATATAAACGGCGAGGAGGGTTACGGCTTCGATGACGCCCAAAGAAGTCTTGCAAACGATCAAGGACAAGGGAGTGGTGATGGTCGATTTGAAGTTCATCGACCTGCTCGGTACCTGGCAACACTTCACCGCACCGATCTCCGAGTTCAAGGATGAGGGGCCATTCGAGGAAGGACTAGGCTTCGACGGCTCCTCGATACGCGGCTGGCAGGCAATCGACGCGAGCGACATGCTCGTGATCCCGGACCCGAGCACCGCAGTGATGGATCCGTTTACCAAGGATCCAACGCTCACCATGATCTGCGATATCTCGGACCCGATTACCCGCGCCGATTACACGCGCGACCCGCGCAACGTCGCCCGAAAGGCGGAGAAATATCTCAAGTCAACCGGCATCGCGGACACCGTGTACTTCGGTCCGGAGCCGGAGTTTTTCATCTTTGATGGAGTGCGCTACGAGACGAGCCAGCATCAGTCGTTCCACTATATCGAATCGAATGAAGGCAACTGGAACACCGGTCGTGAGTTCAACGTGAGCGACCCGGGCCGCAACCTTGGCTACAAGCCGCGCAACAAGGAAGGCTACTTCCCGGTACCGCCGGCCGACACCATGCAGGACATCCGCACCGAAATGGTGCTCGAGATGGAGCGGGTTGGAATTCGAGTCGAGAAGCAGCATCACGAGGTTGCGACGGCCGGGCAGGCCGAAATCGACATGCGCTTCCAGCCGCTGGTGAAGATGTCGGACTGGCTGACCTGGTACAAGTACATCTGCAAGAACGTCGCGGTCCGGCACGGCAAAACGGTAACCTTCATGCCCAAGCCGATTTTCGGCGACAATGGCACCGGCATGCACGTGCATCAGAGCCTGTGGAAGGGGGAAACGCCGTTGTTTGCAGGCAACGGGTACGCAGGGATGTCGGAGCTCGGGATGCACTACATCGCGGGCATCCTGCACCACGCGCCGTCGATCGCGGCGTTCACCAACCCCACCACCAATTCCTATCGGCGTCTGGTGCCCGGCTTCGAGGCGCCGATCAATTTGGCGTACTCGAGCCGTAACCGCTCGGCCTCGGTGCGCATCCCGATGTATTCGCCGTCGCCGAAGGCCAAGCGCATCGAGGTGCGGTTCCCGGATCCGCTGGCCAACCCATACCTGGCGTTCACCGCGATGATGATGGCCGGTCTCGACGGCATCCAGCGTCGGCTCGACCCGGGTCAGCCGCTGGACAAGGATATCTACGCGTTGACGCCTGCGGAGTTGGCGGAAGTGCCGAGCATGCCGGCATCCCTAGATGAAGCACTGAACAACATGAAGAACGATCACGAGTACCTGCTCAAGGGCGATGTGTTCACCGAAGACCTCATCGAGACCTGGATCGACTACAAGATGTCCAAGGAAGTGAGCGCGATGCGCCTGCGCCCGCATCCGTACGAATTCGCGCTGTACTTCGACGCGTAGACGACGCGGCGGCTTTGCAACCGAGAACCGACGCGGCGGGCGACAGCCCGCCGCTTTTGTTATGAGGTGCCGAGCCACGAGCGACCGGTGACCTCACGCGGTCTGGTGTCGGTTTTGACGATCGGTTCAAAGCGAGCATCTGCAGGTCGGTTCAGGCGGAGCGGGATTTTGTCTTCGACGACTCTCGTCCATTGGTCGAGTTGGCGCCAGGTCGGCCAAAACGACTCGAGAAGGCGCGTGACGCACACTTAACGCCCGTCGCGCCGGCGGACCATCCCGCGGCTCACCCCACAGAGAGGCTTAAGCGCTTATCGGGTGAGCCTGCTTCCAAGCGCTGGCGACCGCCGACATCGTGCTGAACTCGACCCGGCGATGAGAGTGGATGTGATCAATTAGTCTTTCCAACATCAGTAAGCGGTGGCCGCGGCCGATGACCTGCGGATGCATGGTCAGGGTGTAGATGCCCTCGCCGAGCCGATCGTAGAGGTAATCGAAGTCGCCCGCCCAGATGTCGAAAACCGCGTTGGGCGAGGCCAGTCCCGGCTGGATGGAACCGCGGATAACGGTGTACTCGAAGGCGGGAAAATCATCCAGGCCCCAGGTAAACGGAATCTCGAGTACGTTGACCGGTTTGCCGAACACGTAGGGGCCATCGTCCGGCGCCTGGTCACCCATTCGCATGTAATAGGGCGTGAAATCGTCACCCATCAGGCTGGAGTCGTACTCGAAGCCATGCTTCAGAAGCAGACGAACCATGTTTTCGCTAAGCCCGGCGCCGGGCGAACGAAATCCCACCGGTTTGAGGCCGGTCATCCGCGACAACACTTCGTTGCCGTGAAGCAGAATCTGCTCTTCGTCTTCCGGGTTCTTGGGATGGGTATGTAGGTAGCCGTGGTTGCCAATCTCGTGGCCCTCGGCAACCAATCGTTCGATGATTTCAGGAAACGTCTCGGCGCTATGACCGGGAACGAACCAGGTCGACGGGATTTTCCAGTGCTTGAGTATCTCGATGAGGCGCAACGCGCCGACCCGGCCGAATTCCCCGCGCGAGATGGCACTCAGCGATCGCGCGCGAAAGCCGCCGATCCAGAGCGAGAGTGCATCGAAATCGAAGGTGAGGCAGACCGTGACTTTGGCTTCCATCGGCGTCTCCCTGCCATAGCGGTTTCTCAGGCTTTGTTCTTGGCCAGTGCTTCCAGTTTTTCGAGGCGCTGCTGTAACTTCTTGTTCTCGTCGCGGAGCTTGTCCAAGTCCTCGCGCACCCGGGTGTCCTGCTCGGTACGGTTGCGGCCTTCGCTAATCGCGGCGACCGCGGCGCGTGCGCGCCGCTGGATTCTGCCATCGAGCTCGCGGTCGGCCAGCCGTCGCAACGGGGCTATCGCACGTGAATCGCCTATTTCCTCGAGCGCTCCGGGCAGCCGCATGCGAACCATGAATTCACGGTCGTCACTCAGCGGCATCAGGTAGTCAATGATCTCCTCGCGCCAAGCTTCGCGCTGCCGCGCTATTTTGGCTAGAGCGCCGAGAGCCGCGACTCGAGCGCGTGGAGGCTTCCCGTACGTGCTCCATTCCCGGCCGACCCCAAGCGCGCGTTCGTCGCGGCTCTCGGCGATACCGCCGAGGGCGTGAGCGCGGATCACATCCAAATACGACGGGCGCTGAAGAGCGCGCTCCAGAATTCCACCCGCGCGACGGTCGCGGGTCTTGCCGAGCGCCAGTGCGGTTTCCGCCTCGACGAAATAACTCTCGTCCCCCTTCTCGAGCAGCGCGGCGAGTGCGGATGCGGCCCGCTCATTGTCGCGGAACTGCCCGAGTGCGCGAGCAACGGCGCGGCGCGTCTTGGGATGCTGACCGCCGAGACCCTCGATAAGTGCATCAAGTGCGGCGTCGGTGCGAACCTCCCCGAGCGCCGCGGCGGCGTCGGCCTGCACGCCCCAGAACTTGTCGCTCAGCAGGGCGTCCTTGAGCGCCGCCGTGGCCTGTGGGCTGCCTTCTTTACCCAGCTCGCGCGCAGCGGCCGCGCGTCCGATCCCCTCGGGCAGTTGCTTGAGCTCTAATTCCAGGGCCTCGCGCCCACGCTTGTGCTTGAGGGTCTTGGCGATGTCGAAGTCCGGATCGAGGCGAACCGACTTGGGCGCCTTATCGCATGGAAGATTGAACACCTGCTCGGTTTCGCGAATCTCGACCTGATGACGCGTCTCTTTGCCTTCCGAGTCCAGCAGCGCGAGCGCGGTGGTGAATCGAAATAGCGGAGTCGTCGCGGAGGTCTTCTGGGTTTGTTTAACCGTGATGCTGGCCAACTTGCGCTGGTCGTCGTACGAGCTCGCAACCTCGATCTCCGGATGGCCCTCCTTGTATACCCATTGGTCGAAGAACCATTCGAGGTTCCGCCCGGTCGACTCCTCGCAGGCGCGTTCCAGATCAGCGGTAACGACGTTGCCGCCGCGATGCCGGGTACAATAGACGTTCAAGGATTTGTAGAACAGGGTATCGCCCAGTTCCCGCCGCAACATGTGCAAGACCAGCGATCCTTTTTCGTAAAGATGCCGGTCAAACAGCTCGATCGGCGCACGATAGCGGTTGCATACGATGGGGCGCCGATAGTCGTGCGAGTCTTCCGCGAGGTAGGCCTCGCGATCCTGCCGCAGGTTCCACGCGAACTCGTCGGCCCCCAGGTTTTCTTCGCACCATAACGCTTCGAAATAGGTGGCGAAGCCCTCGTTGAGCCAGGCGTGCGACCAATCACGGCAGGTGAGCAGGTCGCCCCACCATTGATGGGCCAGTTCGTGCGCGACCAGCGGATCGCTTTTGAAATCGAGATGCGCGCGCGCATCGTGCAGGGTGTCGGCGGTCTGGGTCGTCGCGGAGGTGTTTTCCATCCCACCGAAGATGAAATCGCTGACCGCGACCTGCGCGTACTTGCTGTAGGGGTAGGGAACGCCGATGATCCGCTCGAAGAATTGAATCATGCGCGGCGTATTGCCGAACGCGCGGCGCGCGTCATCCTCGCGCCCCGGATGCACGTAGTACAGGACGGGAGTGTTGCCCGCGCGATCCTCGATGGCGACGAATTCACCGGCGGCCAGGGTGATGAGATAGGTGGAATGCGGCACGTCGTGACGCCAGTGAAACGTGCGGGTGCGCGCTGCCGGATTGTGCCTATTGCACAGTAGCGCGCCATTGGAAATCGCAGTGAAGTGGTCGGGAACGGTCGCAATGACTTCGCTGGTCGCGCGATCGTTTGGGTAGTCGTAGCACGGGAACCAATAGCGCGAATCTTCATCTTCGCCCTGGGTCCAGGCCTCGACGGGCTTGTCCGGGTAGGCGCTGTCGGGACCGACGAAATAGAGACCACGGCGGGGCGCTCCCGAGTACTCAATGGCCACCTCAACCTCGGCGCCCGCTTTGAGCGCGCGTGGCAGCGTCACCTGCACTTTCCCGTCCTGTGATTGGAAGGATGCCGACTCTCTGCCGACGCGCACCGAGCCGATCTCGAGTTCGGTCGCGTCGAACTCGAGCGTCTTGAGCTCATCCACTATCGCAGTCAGGCGGTGAGTGGCGGTGCCGGCGATGCGCTTGCGCTCGAAGTCGAGTGCGACGTCCAGTTTGATGTGCAGAATGTCGACCGCGCGATCGCGCGGCCACTGCGGTTCAACATCGGATGGCTGAAACGGGCGGCGCCCGGCAACGAGATGTCCAGCGAACGCGTCGCGGTCTCCCAGCTGCTCGGCAACTTCGTCCAGGAATCGCGGCTTATACATGACCGCGATCTTAACAAAGAAGCGAGGCGTGTGAGGACAGGCGCGAGCTTGTCCAGCAAAGAGCCCTCAGCATTCGATCACGATCGCTTCATTTGGCGCGAGACGAAACTTGCCCAGCGTTGTCTTGCCCGGGTCACGCCCGGGATCGCTGCTCAGCAGGATTCTCCCCGATGGGACTTCGATGTCGCGCGGCTCCTCGCTGAAGTTAAGCGCTGCCATCGCCCGGCTGGCGGGGGCTTCGCGAACGAACGCCAGACAGTTTTCGGGTGCCTGCTCGATTACGCGAATCGTCCCCACCCTCAGCGCCGGCGATGCCCTCCGAACCCGGATTGCGCGCCGGTAAAGGGACAGCATCGAACCGGGATCGTCTATCTGCCTAGCCACGTTGACTGCCGCGCAATCTCCAAGCGGCAGCCACGGGGTTTTGCTGCTCGTGAAGCCGCCTCCGGGCGCGTCCGACCATTGCATGGGAGTACGACATCCGTCGCGTCCCACCGGATCGCGCCATCGCTCCCGCGCGATCGAGACATTGGGCATTCCGATCTCCTCGCCGTAGTAGAGGAACGGGGTGCCGCGCAGCGCCAGCAACATTACTGCGGCCAGGCGTGCGCGCGCCGCGGTGCTGGTGCCATGCGCATGACGCGTGAGGTGTCGCGCAAAATCGTGGTTCGATAGCGTCCAGGTTGGCCACGAGTCCGCAGGGAGAATGCGTTCGATTTCCTCGACTTGGGCGCGAAAGCGCGCGGCCTCCCAGGGACAGAACAGGAAACGAAAATTGAATGCCTGCTGGAGCTCATCGGGACGCAAGTAAAGCGCCAGCGACTGATTGCTGTGCGGCCACACTTCGCCAACCATGATTCGAGCGTCGTATTCATCGATGACCCGGCGGAATCCCCGGATGATCTCGTGCACCTCGGGCTGGTCGAAGTCATAGAGATGCTTCTGCTTGAAGCTGACGTCGTTTTGTGAACCCCGCTCAACCTTGTCGAGCGCTGGGTTGTCGCGAAACATTGCGTCCTTGATCAGCCCGTGCATCACATCGACCCGGTACCCCGCGGCGCCGCGGTCGAGCCAGAAGCGGATCACCTCGTGCATCGCGGCCACGACCTCCGGATTGCGGAAGTTGAGGTCGGGCTGTGCTGCGAGGAACAGGTGCAGGTACCATTCCCGGGTCGCCTCGTCCCATTTCCAGGCCGGGCCGCCGAAGATGCTGACCCAGTTGTTCGGCGTGCGCTCCGGGGTTCCCGGCTTCCAGATGTACCAGTTGCGCTTGGGGTGGTTGCGCACGGAGCGCGATTCGCGAAACCAGCGATGCTGATCGGAGGTGTGATTGGGGACCAGGTCGAGGATTATCCGGATGCCCCGGCGGCCCGCCTCGCGAATCAATCGTTCAAACGCGCCGAGGTCGCCCAGCTCGGGATGGATACCGCAGTAGTCGCTGACATCGTAGCCCCAATCTTGGAGCGGCGAGGGATTGATGGGGGTGAGCCAAATCGCATCGATACCCAACGATCGATCGCTGCCATCATTCAGGTAGTCCAGGTGCGCGGTGATGCCGTCGAGGTCGCCGATGCCATCACCGTTGGAATCGGCAAAACTACGTGCGTAGATCTGATAGAAAACCGCGCTGCGCCACCATTCAGAAGACATTTGTCTTGGACGTAACCTTTCGCTTTAGGGGATTGGCTCCGGAATGATGCAAGAGAGCGCCTGTCATCTGTGGTGGCGTTGATCGCCGGAAGCTCACTTCTTTAGCACAGGTGTTCTAGAAGCCGAGCTCCTTTAGGGCCTCGCGCGCTTCGACCGCGTCCTCGGCGCGGACCATCAGGCGCACCGTGATCGCAGCCGTTGACCCAAGCATTTGCGATGCGCTGGCATCGAAGACGAAACATTCCATCCCGGAGCTTTCCAGCAGATCGCGCGCCATCCCAACTTCGACCGCGTCGATGCTGTTGAATACCTCTTCGAGCTCGTCCGGCGAAGGCGGGGAATCGTTGGGAGTCATTTTAAAGCTCCTACGAGGTCTCTTCGATCATCAGGAGGGAAGCGCTCTGGCAGAGCGTCTGGCCCTCACGCAAGTTCAACTTCTGCCCGACCGAAACCGACTCCCGCACGCGCAAGTTCGTCCGAGCACCGAACCGGCAAGAAAACGGTTCCCTGCCGAAAGGAGCGCCTACTCGGTCAGCTAGTCGCTGGCCGCGTCGCGTGCGGGCGCACTCATGATGCTCCTTACCCGATTGTAGACCACAAGAGCGACGCCCGCGACGATCACTATCCCGATAACCGCGTCGAACTGGTGGAAATACGGCGCGAGCGACTCCCAATGCTGGCCGAGCTTCATCCCGGCATACGCGAGAAGGAGGCACCACAGGTACGAGCCCGCCAGCGTGTACACGCTGAAGGGAATGAGGCGCATGCGTGACACGCCGGCCGGAAATGCGATGAAGGTTCGCACGACCGGCAGCAGGCGGCTGATGAACACCGCCGGTTTACCCCAGCGAGCGAAGAACCAATCGGCTAGTTCGATTTCGTGAGGCGCTATCAGGACCCATCGTCCGTATCGCAGGAGGAACCAGCGCCCGCCGCTCGCGCCGAAATAGTAGGCGACATACGAACCGAGCAGGCATCCAATTGCTCCTGCTACCGCGACCATTTGTAGGTCGAACCGTCCGGTATGAACCAGGTAGCCGGAGAACGGCATGATGATCTCGGATGGCAGCGGAATGCAGGCACTCTCGATCGCCATCATGAGGATGATGCCGCCGTAACCAAGCGACGAAATGGTGGTGATGATGAACGCTGATACTGCTGAAAAAATCCTCGCACTCATTGTTGGGTCAGGGCCACAACCGCGGCTTCGCCATTCGCACCCGTGCGGCACGCCTCATTTCGGAGATCGCCAGCGTCGCGCCGCCTTCGAAAAAAAGTGTCGGACCAAGTGGCAGGACGCGGTCCGAGCCTGCCATGGGACGCGCGGCAAAGCGAGACGTTCGCGATTGCTCCAACGCGCGCGATTGACGTAGACTGCTCACTGGCATTACTGCATATATGTTGACGGGCCGTGGACCGATGGGACGGCCGCAGAACTCTGGGTGGAAGGCGATGGCAAAGAACAGTCTCAGCATAGTCGACAACCGGACCGGCAAGAGCTACGAAATTCCAGTCGAAGAGGGCGGCGTGATTCGGGCCGCCGCGCTGCGCGCAATTAAGACATCGCCCGACGATTTCGGGCTGATGTCCTACGACCCGGCGTTCGTCAACACCGCATCGTGCCGCAGCCGCATCACCTTCATCGATGGCGACAAAGGTATCCTGCGCTATCGTGGCTACCCGATCGAAGAACTGGCAGAGAAGAGCAACTACCTCGAGACCGCATATCTGATCGTCAAGGGCGAGCTCCCCGACACCGCGCATTACTCGCGATGGGAAAACAATATCAAGATTCACACGATGGTCCACGAGAGTATCAAGCAGTTCATGGAGGGTTATCGCTACGACGCGCACCCGATGGGAATGCTGCTCGGGACTGTGGGCGCACTCTCAACCTTCTACCCGGACGCCGCGAACATTCACGACCTCGAGTCGCGTCGCCTGCAGACTCGCCGGCTAATCGGCAAGATGCCCACGCTAGCGGCGTTCGCCTATCGGCATACGCGGGGTCTCCCCTATGTGTATCCTGACAACGAACTCAGCTACACGGGCAACTTTCTGTCAATGCTGTTCAAGATGACGGAACTGAAGTACAAGCCCGATCCGATTTTGGAGCGCGCACTCGACGTTCTGTTTATCCTGCACGCGGACCACGAGCAGAACTGTTCGGCCAACGCGATGCGGGCGGTGGGGAGCTCACAACCCGATCCCTACGCGGCGGCGGCCGCCGCCGTGGCGGCTCTATATGGACCGCTGCACGGCGGAGCCAACGAACAGGCTATCCGCGGCCTGATGGAAATCGGCTCCGTGCAGAACATTCCGGACATGATAAAGCGCGTGAAAAACCGCGAGCGCCGCCTGATGGGCTTTGGACATCGGGTGTACAAGAACTACGACCCGCGGGCCAAGATCCTCAAACAGCTGGCCTACGAGGTGTTCGAAGTTACCGGCAAGAACCCGCTTATCGACATCGCGGTCGAACTGGAGCATATCGCCCTCGAAGACGACTACTTTGTTAACCACAAGCTCTATCCGAACGTCGATTTCTACTCGGGGATCATCTACCAGGCGATGGGATTCCCCATGACGATGTTCCCGGTACTGTTCGCAATCCCGCGGACCGCCGGGTGGATGGCGCAATGGGCGGAGATGGTACGCGACCCCGAGCAAGCCATCGCCCGGCCCCGGCAGGTTTATGGCGGCGAGCAGCTGCGCCATTACACTCCAATCGAGAAAAGACCCAAGCCAACACAACGTGAAGATGCGGTTAGTGAGGCAATCTGAGCTAAAAACTGCTGGCCAGCATTCTTTTGCTTATTTACTTGGGCTAAATTTCTTCATATTCCTTGCCTATTCAAAGTTGGCGGAAGTTGCGAGAGTTTGCTAAGCTGAGCTTGAGAAGTTGGGCCTGCGCGCTAGTTGAGTTCAAATTCCGCTAAGCGGACCTGAGAGGGTCGGGTAGGTCACGCCTTCTCTGACCATCGAGGTGGCTGAGGCGTATTTGGCGCGTGAGTCGCCGAAAACTCGCTGCCACAAGGTGTGCACATGAGTGCCAGAGCCGAAAGCGAAATTCCCATTCGATATCTCTCAGTTGACGAGATGATGCTCAAGGTTGCGGAGATGCGTGCGGCGCGGGTTGTACCCGAGGTGCGGCTGCCGGCCGCTCAGCCCGCACAGCGGGAGTCAGTCGAGCCGCTCCCCGAACTTGAGTTTCCCGATTACATCAGCCATTGCGAGGCCTGGTCCGCTGCTCCGACCCCTGTGGAGGCCGATGAGCTGGCCAAGTCTACCCCTAGGGGAC
>DASXMJ010000173.1 GCA_036495685.1 Candidatus Binataceae bacterium
ATCGAATCCGCGCCCTGCGCCCCAGTACACGCGCCCGCCTGACAGTATGTCCAACAGAGCGATCTCCTCGGCGAGCCGCAGCGGATGATAGAACGCCGCGAGCGTCATTCCCGTCGCGATATGTAGCCGCTTGGTGCGCGCCGCCGCGTATGCGCCCACCACGGGAATCGACGGGCACACGCTGTAATCGTTGAAGTGATGCTCGGTGATCCAAACCGCCTGGTAACCGCGCTGCGATCCATGATCTCGATTCGCTCGACTGTACGCTCGTAGACCTTCGCCAGCGTCGAGCGCCGATCTGGCCAACTGAAAAACTGCAGCACTTCAAATTTCATAAATACTGAAGTCCGCTATTTCAGTGCTGAGAAAGCCGTCGGCATCAGGATGCTGTTGGTTATGGAGGCGACGATAGGACCGTCTACTTCGCTTTTGGCTCGCGCCTCGATCCATTCTGGATCAGCGGCGAAAGCAGCAAACCTCTTGTCGCGATCGGACAGCGATTCCCATTGCAGCATGTAAACCAGGTCCGAGCTCGACTCTCCGATCGCGACCGTCCAGAAGCCGATTTGTTTGATTCCGTGCTTCTCGAACAGCCGGCACGTGACATCGTTGAAGCGTTTGATGATCGCAGGCAGGCGTCCGGGCACGCAGTGATAGACCCGAAGTTCGTAAACCATTGCGCATCTCCTTGCTGTTCTTTTCGCTCTTCGATTCCGATTGGGCAAGAGCGACTAGATAAGTGGAACCGACTGACCTTCGACCCCAAGCAGCATCGCGCCCGCCATCTCGAGCGTTTTGCGTTGCTCAGCACGATGTGCTGGCAGAAGGTCTCTGCGTCGCGCAACGCTCGATCGAGCGGAGTCCGCTCGGAATAGATCGAGGTTGAGCCGAGCAGCTCGTAGAGCATTCTTATGATATCGCGCGAGGCTCGCCCAATGTTGACGTGCGAGAGCCACGCATTGGCGCGCTCGGCGGTCGTCGGATGTTCATGCTTCTCCAGCCGCTTCCATTCGTTTTCCATCGAAAGGAAGAGGTAGGATCGAGCCGCGCCTAACATCATCTCTGCTTTTCGACGATAACGCTCTGAACGCGAGCATTGTTTTTGTAGGAGTGTCCGGAAGGCTGCTCGACCCGCTGTTCAATCGCATCGACGGCATAGTCAATCGCGGCGCGCGCTGCACCGAGCGAGACGCTAGCCACCTTCGGCAGAAAATTTCTGAAACTGCGCCACAATACACCAGGGCGGCGCGCTGGGGCGCTCATATCGATCAGAAACCTCTCGGGAACGAACAAGTCGCGAGCGCGATATCCAGGCTTGGTATCAAAATGGGTCTGGAGGGGGAACGAGAAGCCAGGGTTCGCTTTGACGGCCGAGTTGCCGAGGCTACCAGCGATCGCACCGGATTGTTTCGATGAAGCTAGTTCCAATTGGCTGAGCACGTACGATACGAGCATCGACGTCGCTCTTCGTGCCGAAGGCAACAGGGGGACTCTACGATCGAACGGGCATGCCGGCAGAGACGTCTGGTTGTTACTCCTCCCGCATTGAATCGGTGGCGCGCGATCGCGCCGTCCACACTGCTCCTCCTCTTTTCGTTGGTTTTCACCACGAGTAATGCATGCGCGGCTAGGCAGCGCCCGCGACAACGCCGGGAGCTCACTACTCGAACTCGCCACGCATCAATTCACCTCGCTCTCTCGCGCCGAGCGCGCGGTCCTGGAACTTCACGACGTCAAAAACATTGGGCGAACGGGGGATTTCGCGGTCTGCGGAGTCAGTTCCACGATCAGCGATCCCTCTAACGATCCCAGGAGCGCTGCCGAATGGACCCATGATCGCGATGTGCGCGCTGAACTGATCAGGTGGATTTTCGTCGATCCTGACGCCTTGCGACGATTGGACCCCGGTGGACTACGACTCTCGGTGCGAGAATCACTGGTGCCCTTGAGCTGAGGGATGCGCACCTTACCTTCCCGATTACCCTCCGGAACTGCTCGATTCCCGAACGCATCGACCTGAAGGAATCCATGATTCCGCGGCTTGATTTGAACGGCAGTTACACAGGCGAAATCGATGCGCGCGGAATAACAGTCGATAACGACGTCGAAATTGGACAGGGCTTTCACGCATCGGGCGAGGTTTCATTCTACGGAGCGAGGATTGGCGGAGGACTTGATGCACGAGACGGTCATTTCGTGCGTTCCAAGGTTGAACCGCAACCTTCCTTCGCTCTCGCTCAATGGAAGGTGGCTCTGCTGGCCAGCAGCGCGAAAATTGGCGGCGACGTCTGGTTCTGCTGTGGCTTCGAATCGCTCGGTGCGGTTTTCATGCAACGGGCAAAAATAAAAGGCGAGGTGTATGCGTTTGACGGACGTTTTATCAATCCCCATCTGACCGCCCTGGACTTCTCACGTTCCGAAATCGATGGCGCCATCTGGCTCACACCTCTCACCGCCCAGTTTAAGCCGACCAGTTGTCAACGGCCTCATTGACTTCGGCAGTGCTGTAATGCCCGGTGGAGTGACGGGTGGATCAATTCTAGTGGTCAACGGGACACGATTCGAAGGCGATGGAATCAACGGCCTCTTTGCCTTTTCAGACATGGCTTGAAGAACTCCCGCAGGCGGGCTAAGTGACTTCGCTCGCCCCGACCGTCTGCTGAACGTTCCCACACGGCACTAATTTCGTCGTTCTCGACTGCTCGAACAAGTCTCTTGCCGGCCCATGGCAAGAACTTGCTCAACCAGCGAATCCAGCGAGCCGCACTTTGATGTGTGAGTTCGACGACTCAGCCCCAGTTTTGCGTTCTGAAGACGATCGCAATGATTTGCGACGGCGGCATCGTTGCGGTCTCTTCGATGGTAGAAGCGCGACCTATATGATGACGCAAATTAGGAACCGAGTCGGATTTGGATCGCTCTTGGTGATTGTTTTAGCGGCGCTCTTTGTCGGAGCGACACGATGTGCGGAGGCGGCCACCGATGGCGCGAGCGCGTCGCCTCTCAAAGCGGCGATCGATGGACCTCAGCGCTCCGACGCCAACAGGGCTCGCGACAAATATCGTCATCCGATGGAGACGCTCAGCTTCTTTGGGATCAAGCCCGACATGACCGTGGTCGAGATTTCGCCGGGAACCGGATGGTACACGGAAATCCTGGCGCCGTTACTCAAGGACCACGGGAAGTTGTACGAAGCGGTGGGAGGAAGGGGCGTGAAGCCCTTCGAGGAAAAACTCAAATCCGATCCAGCAGTGTTCGGCAATGTGATCGTGACCAGGCTTGACCCTCCGAGCGACATGACTATCGCGCCCGCGGGCTCTGCCGACATGGTTCTGACGTTTCGCAACGTTCACGACTGGCTCCCCCGTGGCACTGCGGCAGAATATTTCAAAGCGTTTTACCGCGCGCTGAAACCGGGCGGAATTTTGGGCGTGACCGACCACCGTGCCGACCCTCTGAAGCCGCAGGATCCTAACGCGAAGGATGGCTACGTTCGCCAGGACTATCTGATCCATCTGGCGGAGCAGGCCGGGTTCAAGCTGATCGGAACTTCGGAAATCAATGCGAACCCGAAAGACGATCGGGACCATCCGGTGTGGAATCTCCCGCCGACCTTGCGGATGGGAGACAAGGATCGCGCGCGGTATCTGGTAATCGGCGAGAGCGATCGTATGACGCTCAAATTCGTGAAGCCGATTACCCAGGCGGGCGCGGACTAGCCGGTTCCAGACATTCTGGGTGCGGTCGCGAGTCCCCGGCCGATCGATCAGTCTGTCGCGTGACGAATTGTACCGAGAGTCTGGTCGAATCCGGTGGAGTCAGTCGCCCCAGAACTGGGCGTGTACGGCAAAGCGGCTAGACCTATATAGCGATTTTCAACGCCGATAGCATATGGGGCGATCGAAATGCTCCTAGAAGATGCCGATCGTCTACACACTGTCTACATGAACATGTGCGGCGGCTAGACGGGTTGCGCCGAACAGCGGGCAATACCCGCAATGTCGCTAGTTTTTCGAGTGAGCCGTCCGGGACTCGAACCCGGGACCCTGTGATTAAAAGTTCGACTCCCGACCTTACCAGCACACCTCGGGACACTAAAATTCCGCCAAAATCGAGGACTACCCGATGACTGTGTGTCTTCCTGGTGTGGCCTGTTGAGGTGTTTTTTCAATGAATCTGGCACCAACGTTGGCACCAAATAGACACTCTGCCTTTCGCATTGCCTCAGGGCCGGAAAGACAGTGGTACTGTGATTTCGATACTGTAAAACGGTCCACTTCGATACCGTAGATTGGCCCACCCCCCTGTAG
>DASXMJ010000174.1 GCA_036495685.1 Candidatus Binataceae bacterium
ATCCAGTTTATTCATGCGCTGGTGGAGGAGGCATTGCTTACCTTCGAGCATAGCGGTGCCCGACTTCGCCAAGCACCTGAAGATCGTTGCAATTCCGGTGACGGCTTCGTCGGACAAGGGAGATGGTCTTGGGACCTTAACCGCATTCACGCTAAGGGTTACACCGATAACGTGGTGGACCTCATGATCGGAAAGGTGAATCGCCTGCCCGTCGAAACTCAGAGAGCCCTGCAAGAGTTTGCCTGCCTAGGAAACAGCGCTGAGATCAAAACGCTTTCGGCCGTTTGCGGGATTTCGGAGCTAGAGCTCCACTCGAACTTGTGGGAGGCCGTGCGTCTAGAGTATATTGCACCTTTCGAAGGTTCCTATAATTTCGGCCACGACCGTGTACAGGAAGCGGCCTATTCACTGATCCCGGAACAATTACGCGCTGAGGCCCATCTCCGAATAGGCAGGATACTCCGGGTGCACACCCCTGCAGACGAGCTGGAGGAGAGGATCTTTGAGATCGTCAACCAATTCAACCGGGGCACCGGGCTGATCGTCTCACGAGCCGAACGCGAGGAGCTGGCTGAGCTCAACCTGATCGCAGGCAGGCGCGCTAAAGCTTCTGCGGCCTACGCGTCGGCGCTGAAGTATCTCGTCGCTGGTGCAGCACTGCTTGGAGATGACACATGGGAGCGCCGGTTTGAGCTCATTTTCACACTGGAATTGAACCGGGCCGAATGTGAGTTTTTGACTGGCGAGCTGGCAGCTGCGGAGGAGCGCTTGACTATGCTTTCATCCCGCGCCGCAAACACCGTCGAACTTGCGACAATCGCATGCTTGCGCGCGGATCTGTACACGACCCTCGATCAAAGCGACCGCGCGGTCGCCGTCTGTCTCGAATACCTCCGACATCTAGGCGTCGAATGGGCGCCGCATCCAACAGAAGAGGAAGCACGACGCGAATACGAGCGGATCTGGATAAAACTCGGGAGCCGCGCGATTGAGGAGCTCGTTGAGCTGCCCTTGATGAGCGACCCGGCATCCATCGCGACTCTGGATGTACTGACCAAGGTCTTGTCTCCTGCATTGTTTACGGATCCGAACCTTGCTCCCCTGGCTGTCTGCAGGGCAGTTAACCTCAGCCTCGAGCATGGCAACAGCGACGGTTCCTGCTCCGCCTACGTATGGCTTGGCATGCTGGCTGGTCCGCACTTCGGCAACTACAAAGCTGGATTTCGATTCGGTCGGCTCGGCTATGAACTGGTCGAAAAACCCGGTTTGAATCGGTTCCAAGCAAGCACCACTATGTGTTTCGGAAATCACGTCATGCCATGGACGAAACATGTCCGGGCCGGCCGTGACCTGGTGCGCCGGGCGTTCGAGATCGGGAACAAGACCGGCGATCTCTGTTTTGCGGCGTACAGCTGTAACAACGTGAACACGAATCTCCTTGCGGCGGGAGATCCGCTGGTCGAGGTGCAACGTGAAGCCGAGAAAGGCCTCGCGTTTGCGAAGAGGGTACGCTTCGGCTTCGTGATTGATATCATTAGCGTGCAGGTCGCACTCGTACGGACGCTCCGTGGGCTGAATCCGATATTCGGCTCCCTTGACAATGAGGAATTTGATGAAACTCAACATGAGCGCCACCTGACAACTAACCCGGCCTTGGCGCTTCCCGAGTGCTGGTATTTTGTACGAAAGACGCAGGCGCGCTTCCTTGCCGGCGACTATGATTCTGCCGTCGATGCATCATTGAGGGCGCAACGGCTGCTTTGGACATCACCATCGCTTTTTGAAACGGCGGAGTATCCTTTCTATAGTGCGCTTGCCCGCGCGGCGTGCTGCGATTCCTCCTTCGCTGAAGACTTCGGCGAGCTCAGTCGAGCCGCTTCGGAGGACAAGTCCGCGATTACGAAGAAGGAGCATTTCGAGGCTTTGGCCGCCCATCATAGACAACTCGAAATCTGGGCGGAGAATTGCCCGGAGAATTTCGAGAACCGCGCCGCCCTAGTGGGCGCCGAGATCGCTCGCATCCAAGGCCGCGAGCTCGATGCTGAGCATCTTTACGAACAGGCCATCCGCTCCTCAAACGCTAACGGCTTTGTACACAATGAAGCGCTCGCCAATGAACTTGCGGCCCGGTTCTACATGGCGCGAGGTTTTGAGAAGATCGCATACGCCTACTTGCGAGATGCTCGGTACAATTACGTTCGCTGGGGAGCTGCCGGTAAGGTGCGGCAGCTCGATCATCTATACCCCCAGCTTCGGGTTGAAGAGCCGAGATCTGGCCCCGCCGGCACGATCGAGACGCCGGTGGAACATCTGGACCTCGCGACGGTACTCAAAGTGTCGCAAGCCGTGTCGGGCGAGATCGTACTCGAAAAGCTGATTGACATGTTGATGCGCACCGCGGTTCAGCACGCCGGGGCCGAGCGCGGCGTGTTGCTTCTTCCCCACGGTGACCGGTATCGCATCGAAGCGGAAGCGGCTACTACCGGCGACAGTGTGGTTGTACGTGTTCCAGAAATACCGGCCGCCGCCGCCGCAGTCCCGGATTCACTCGTCCATTATGTAGCGCGGACCCATGAGAGCCTGATAATCGAGGATGCCTCAGCTGAAAATTCGTTTTCCGCTGACCCCTACTTCCGCGAGCGACAGGCTCGTTCGATTCTGTGCTTGCCCCTGATTAACCAGGCCAAGCCTATCGCTGTGCTCTATCTCGAAAATAACTTGGCTCCGCGTATTTTCACTCCGGCACGGATGACAGTGTTGAAACTATTGGCGGCGCAGGCCGCCATCTCGCTAGAGAACACGCGCCTGTACCGCGACCTTGAGAAACGCGAAGCAGCCTTGCAGCAAACACAAGCCGAACTGGCTCATGTCAGCCGATTAACGACCATGGGCGAACTAGCGGCGTCGATTGCTCACGAAGTCAACCAGCCGCTAGTTGGCGTCATAACTAACGCTAGCGCCAGCCTTCGGTATCTGGATTGGGATACACCTAACCTCATCGAAACCAAGGAAGCCACCCGAGCCATCCTTCGCGATGCGAATCGAGCCGCCGATGTCGTCTCACGAATGCGCAGTCTTTTTAAGAGAGCTCGCCCGGCCAAGCAAGCATTCAATGTAAACGAGGCTATTGAAGAAGTTGTACTATTGACCCGTAGCGAAGGGCGGAGAAACCAGGTAGCATTTCAGTTGGAATTAGCCGAGAATTTGCCTTTGGCGATGGCCGACCGAGTGCAAATACAGCAGGTGGTGATGAACCTGATCCTGAACGGTATCCAAGCAATGAGCGCGGTGTCGGACCGTCAGCGTGCGCTAACAATTACAACCCAACGCGGCGAAAGTAATAAGATCCGAGTGGCTGTTCAAGACTGCGGAATCGGCATTGACCCAGGGGATATCGAACGAGTGTTTGCTGCTTTCCACACCACCAAGCCCGACGGTATGGGTATGGGGCTTTCGATCAGTCGTTCAATTGTTGAAAGCCACGGGGGAGAGCTTTGGGCTACTCCGAACGATGGTCCTGGTGTAACCTTTCGATTCAGTCTCTGAAATGTCCGCGGAATCACCTTCGCGCCCATCCGAAGGGATCGTCTATGTAGTAGACGATGATCTCTCGGTTCGAGAGGGTTTGGATCGCCTCCTTCACGCGACCGGATGGAAAGTCGAGACTTTTGCTTCGGCGCAGGAGTTTTTAGCTCACCGAAAAGAAAATATTCCAAGCTGCCTGGTTCTGGATGTAGCTTTACCGGGTCTGAGCGGGCTCGATCTGCAGAAGCGAATTCAGGAGGCAAACCGAGAAATTCCCATCGTTTTTATTACAGGGCACAAAGACGTTCCAACATCCGTTCGTGCTATGAAGGCCGGCGCGGTCGAGTTTCTCGTGAAGCCGTTCTCTGAGGAGGATCTATTGGA
>DASXMJ010000175.1 GCA_036495685.1 Candidatus Binataceae bacterium
CCGCTGCGCTGAGAACCCTTTCGCGGTCCTTTCAGTCAGGCTAGTCTTAGCGGTTCTCCGGTGGCGGCGTAGCTCAGTTGGTCAGAGCATGCGGCTCATATCCGCAGAGTCGTGGGTTCGAGTCCCTCCGCCGCCACCACAATAATCTCCAAGACAGTTCACCAAGTCAGAAACACCATGTATCCAAACAAAATAGGCCTTCGGATTTGCCCACCCTCGTTTGGGGAAGTCCATTGATCCGGGGGTCTGGGAGTAAATGTAGGTAACCCCTCTATTTCATGTGGGTTACTCTCTTTCCATTTGGGTCTAGAAGTGGGTGCAGCCGCGATTCCCCCGCGTGACCGCAACGGGCCGCAATTCACCCAATCGCCGCAGGTTAGCTAGGAAAGCCGCCGGGCAGGATCGAAGATCAGATCGCGCGACCGGATCCACAGATAGAGCGTGACCAGTACCAGTGTCGGACCGACGCGGACCGCCAGGCGCACGTGGGTCCATTCGGCGCGCGTGTTCATATAAGCGATTATGAAGACCAGGTAGCTGACGACGGTCTCGGCCAGGTAGAAAAGACTCAGCAGCAGGCTCCATCGCCGGCCGGTGATCATCCCGACCGCCATCACCCAGACGATTGCGGCCTCCGTGAGCAACACGAACTGCGCCTGCGAACCATAGAACACGCTGCCGCCGATTACCGCGCGCGCTGGAGCGAAGTAGCTATCGAAGGGGTTGCCGATCACCGCCAGCCATACCAAATAGAGCGCCCAGAACAGCGACAGCACGCCAAACACCCGCAGGTCGGCCGGCCATGGATAACGATCGTGGACGGGCACGATCAAGAGCTATCAATCGCAAAGCCTGTGCTTCAAGGTTGCGAGGCGAGGCGCAACGACACAAGACGTTGCGCGCAACCGTGCGCCTCTACAATAATCTGTCTGGTACCAAATGGACGGTATTCACGACATGGGTGGTATGGAGGGGTTCGGGCGCGTCCAACCTGATGTAGACGAAGTTCCGTTCCACGCGGACTGGGAACGACGGGTCTTCGCGCTCGTCAACGGCGTGCTGACGCTCACCGGTGTGAATATCGACGAATTCCGCCACGCTATCGAGCGCATCCCGCCGGCGCGTTATCTAACCACTTCTTACTACGAGCGCTGGCTGCTAGCGGCAGAGACCTTGCTGGTGGAACGCGGAATCGTTAGCGGCGAAGAATTGAAGTCGTTGGCTCAACCCGAGCTGATGTCGGTCGCGCTGCCCGCCGTTTCACCGAAGGCGGTGGCGGCGAAGGCCAGGCTCCATTCGAGGTTCAAGGCCGGGGATCGAGTCAGAGTTCGCGGCATTCACCCATTGGGACACACCCGCTCCCCCCGCTACGTCCGTGGTAAAACCGGCGTAGTAAGGCGTCTCCGCGGAATCTATGTTTTGCCCGACACCAATGCGCATCGAGCGGGCGAACATCGCCAGCATGTCTATTTGGTCGAATTCAGTGCGCGCGAGCTGTGGGGCCGAAAAGATCGCGAGGGGCTTATGATCGATCTGTGGGAGGATTATCTGGAACGCGTGGAACGCAGCAACACCGTCAGTAGAAAACGCAATTCGGTAGCCGCACGCCCAAAGCTGCACGCGAAAAAGCCCCGCACCGTCCTCTCGGCGAAGGCGAGAAGCAAACGAAAACTGTCACGTTCAAAAAGGCCCTGGTCTCCGAAACGCACGGACTAGAGAAGAGGGGAAGCGATGAGTGGTCACGACACTTCCGAGCACGGTCCGGCGGCGCGGGTCAAGGCGCTTGAGCAGCTCCTGGTCGAAAAAGGACTGGTGGACCCTGCCCGTCTCGACGCGATCGTCGACAGTTACGAAAACAAGGTTGGACCGCGCAACGGCGCCCGCGTCGTTGCACGGGCTTGGGCAGATGCGGGGTTCCGAAAGCGCCTCCTCATGGACGCCGTCGCGGCATGCGCGGAGCTGGGAATCGCAGGGCCCGAGGGCGGCCATCTGGTAGCTATCGAAAACACCACGCGGATTCACAACCTGGTCGTCTGTACGCTCTGCTCGTGCTACCCGTGGCCCGTACTTGGGCTTCCTCCGGCCTGGTACAAGAGCTTCGCTTATCGTTCGCGAGCGGTCAGCGATCCGCGCGGAGTCCTGCGTGAGTTCGGGGTCGAGCTCGCGGACGATGTCGAAATCAGAGTGTGGGATTCGAGCGCGGAGCAGCGCTATATAGTGCTGCCCGAACGCCCGGCGGGCACGGCGAAGATGAGTGAGGAGCAGCTCGCGGAGCTGGTCACGCGTGATTCGATGATCGGGGTCGCCAGGGTCGCTGCGCCCGGGAAATCGCGATGAGTGAGTTCGGGCTGAGCGAGCTGGCGCGGCAGCTGGGATGCGATGAGGCGAGCGTCTTCAGCGCGCCGTGGGAGGCGCGCGCCTTTGCGATCGCACTGGGGCTGAGCCAGGCGGGATTGTTCGCCTGGGACGAATTCCGCGTACGCCTGATCGCTGAAGTAGGCGCCTCGGACCGGATTCGCGAACGTGACGGGACCAACCGCCAAGGCGAGTACTACGAGCATTTCCTGCGCGCGCTGGAGGCGGTGGTGACGGAAAAAGGAATTGCGACGCGTTCGGAGCTCATCACCAAGATTGCGGAGCTTCAGCCTCCTGTTGCGCCCCACGCTCACGAGCACTGAAGGCGAGGTCGAGCGGCAGTAGAGGACCAACGCCGATTTTCTGCTAGGCGTTCTTACCCTGCTTTCCTTCGACCCATTCGAACATCACCGATTGGTAGTATTCGAGGTTGCGGCCGAGCAGGAACACCTTGGGAATACCCTCGATCTGCGCGTAGATCGCGGTATGGGTCGGGTTTTCCGCACCAAAAAGGATACGGATCGGCTGGCCGGTCCCGGTTGCGCCGATCGTCATTTCACTGCGCGGATGGTCGAGGCCGAACTGGGCGAGGTCGTTGGTGTTCTCGGCGACCACTTCCACCTGTTTGGCACTAATTAACAGGGAGGCGAGTGCCTGCATCAGATCCTGCGGTACAAACTTTCCCTGCGGCTCGACCAGTTGGTAGAGCTTTCCGTCCGCGGTTTTCTCGTAACGCAACGTCTCGCTGCCGCGCTTGACGGTAATCGAGTCGATGCCGTTTAGCTTGAGCAGACTTTCCTGCTGTTCCTCCACGTTCGCCGCCGCGCGCTTGTCAGCAGGTCGATCGAAGTACTGATATATCGGCAGAAGTAGAAGAAACAGCGCGGTGAAGAGTATCGCCGGACGGGCACTCACACGAAGAACCTCCTGCGCACGAACACCAGGGTTGCAATCGCGAACAGGATGATGGTCTCCAAACCGGCGCCCAAATCGCGCAGCAGATGCGATTGTCCCGCCGTCACAAAAAAGCCCGCGGTCTCGCCCCGGTTCAGTCGCTCGCGGCTCGCGATCAGGACGTCATCGCCGGCCAGGGAGTTGATCGCACTCACCGCAAGGTCCCGGTTCCCGAGCATCTCGAGAAACTGGTTCGACGCAAATGCGGAGCTGCCGAACCCCACAATCCGCGTCATCTGCTGCAGGGGAATATGCGGATTGGTCGCCGGCGCCAGGTTAACTTCCGCCCCGACCGTGATGGGCCCCTTGGTGTCGCGGCCGCTCTGGTACTCGGTAATGCCAGTGGTTAAAGCTTTGGGGTCGCCCGATGCCCAGCTTTCATGCGAAGAGCGCAGCAGTTCTATGGTCGAGGCCAGCTCTAGACCATCCGGTCCCGCTGCTCCCGGCTGTCCGCTCACGATGATTCCGCGGACCAGCGACATGACTGCGTCCCCAGACATCGACCGGGTAATTGCACTGTTGTCGGAGCGGAGCGGAATACGGGTGGTCAAAATCTCGCCCTGAGTGAGCCGGTAAGCCGGATCGACGACGACTTGATCGGTGAACTCGAGATGATACTGGGTCAGGAATTTGGCGAGGCTCGGCGATCCGTAGGGATCAAGCATCACCAGATAGTGCCCGCCTCGTGCGAGGTATTTGGCGAGCTCCGCGAGCTCTTCGGGCAGGAAGTCCTTCTCCGGACCGACCGAGACGAGCACCTTAGCATCGTCGGGTACTCCGCCCGCGAACAAGGACACGTTGTCTATCTGGTAGTTGTTCTGTTCGAGCAGCCCGCGAAACTGGGAAAAACCCGAGTTGCGATCGGCGTTGAACAAGTCCCGCTCGCCGTGACCTACCGTCAAATAAATGTGTTTTGACTGATTCGAAGAAGTCTGCAGGATCGCCGGGATCAGAAGCTCCGAACGCGCGTTGTCGAAATCGCGGCGGCGCCCCTGCGATTCGACCACCACCTCGCCGTAACTCGACACTCCGAACTGTCGCGCAAGGCCGGGAGCCTTGTTGACGTCAATGACCTCGTACTGAAGCTGGGGCGTAAATGCGGCCGCCTGGAACAACAGTTCCGCCAGTTCGAGGTAGGCCGGGTCTTCGGTGCGCACAAACGCCATCACCTTGACCGGGTGGGTCAGCCCCCCGAGGACCCGCTTGTCAAAGTCGGACAACGAGTAGCGCTGGTTCGGCGTCAGATCCCATCGCACGTTGTGATTGCTGATTATTGCATTGGCGATGATCAGCACCGCCGCGAAGGCAATCGCGGTATAGATCAGCAACAAGTAGCCCGTGATCAGCGAGCCACGGGTAGGGACCTTTTCTACCGGCGGCCGGTCCATTTCCTGGCCTCCATCGATTGCAGCGTCAGGTAGACGAAAAATGCCACGAAGAAAATGAAGTAGGTGACGTGATTTAGGTCGATCACCCCTTTTGCGAAGGTTCCGAAGTTGTCAAACAGCGAGACCGAGCGAAGTGCCTCAATCGCGTTGCCCTGGAATGACGTCTCGTTCCAGTTGAGCACCCAGAAGAACAGCAGCGGCAGGATCGTCCCAATGCCGGCCATGACCTGGCTCTCGCACAGCGAAGACACGAACACTCCGAACGCGAGGAACGCCGAGCCAATCAGAAATAACCCGAGGTAACCCGCCACCAGCGGAAACAGCGGGAAGCGATGCACCGAATACAGGTAGACCGGGTACAGCACGGTCAGGCCGAGCATCATCAGCAGGATCACTTCGCTCGCAAGGAACTTTCCGCCCAATATTTCCCCATCGCGCAGCGGATAAGTGTACAGCAACTCGATGGTCCCGAGCTTCCGCTCTTCGGCGAACAGTCGCATCGTGAGGAATGGAAGGGTGAGCAGCAGGCAGAAGCGGATGTCGGTGAACAGCAATTGCCAGTAGTTCTGGATGATGTCCTTGGCGAAAGCGATGGTCTCGAAGAAGTCCAGATCGGTCCACGCATACAGACCCGCCATGAACGCGAACAGCCCGGTGAGGATATAGACCAGCGGAAAGGCAAAATAGGACTGCAATTCCTTGCGGGTAACGGCCAACATCCGGCCCAGCGAAAAGCCGACCCGCATTCCACGAGCCGAAACCCGTCCGGCCTCGCCAGCCGTGCGGGCAGCCTCCAAGGTGGCTGCGCCATTTGACATGATTATTGACCTCGATACGCGATGCGTGCGCGCCGCGACGGTCCGGTGTCGAGCGTAATGCGGATTGGGCTCGGCACTAGACTCTTTCTTCCTTGGTGACGAGGCGCATAAACAAATCTTCCAGCGTCAGCGCCAGCGGCTTTACTTCCAGCAAACTCCATCCCTTCTGCACCACGCAGGCGGCCAGGGCGGAGCGGACCTCGTCGCCGCGGCCATTCGAAGAAACCACGAAGCTGCAGGCGCCCGGCTGAGTCGCGTCGACCGGGCGGTCCTGGATCTCGTGGACGTTTGGCACCGCGGCCAGGGCTGGTCGAACCTGATCCACCGGTCCGACCACCGTGATTTGGGTCTGCTCGCTGCCCTGCAATTTTGCGGTTAGCTGCTCCGGAGTGTCCTGCGCCACGATATTTCCGCGATCAATAATGACGACGCGGCGGCACGTCATGTTCACTTCGGGCAGAATATGGGTCGAAAGCAGCACCGTGGATCGCCCGGCCAGCGATCGGATGAGTTCGCGAATTTCGACCACCTGCCGGGGATCGAGGCCGACCGTAGGCTCATCCAGAATCAGTACTTCGGGATCGCTCAGAATTGCCTGGGCGATGCCGACGCGCTGACGATAACCTTTGGATAGCTTGCCTATCAGCTTACGGCGAACCTCCTCGAGGCCGCAGGTCTTGATCGCATACTCCATCCGGTCGCGTGTGGTCCTGGCATCCAGCCCGCGCACCCGTGCGGCGAACTGAAGCAGCGCGCTGACGTTCAAATCCGGATAAAGCACCATGTTTTCCGGCAGATAACCGATGCGCCGCCTGGCCTCCAGCGATTGCGTGGCGACATCGAGCCCGCCGATGAGCGCGCGGCCCGCGGTGGGCGGAAAAAATCCGGTCAGGATGCGCATGATCGTGGTCTTGCCGGATCCGTTGGGACCCAAAAGCCCGATGATCTCGCCCTTCTCGACTTTGAAGGAGACGTGGTTTACCGCACGAGTCGCGCCGAAGTATTTGGTAAGGTCTTGGACCTCTATCATTTACTCTCTTCAGCTTGCCCCGCGTGATATTGCGCTGCGGCACTGCAGCTGCAAGCCAACGGATCGGGTGTCGGCCAGATTCCCCCTGGAGCAGCGCCGTGGCCGGAACGCCCAATGTGTCCGTGCATTGTAAAAAGGCGAGGCAAAGGAAGTCAATTCACTTTTATGATAGCGCAATTGGGCCGGCGGGCGAGCCAAAGGTCGGGCTTCAAGTGGCAGGCGGCGACGACTATTGTCGGTAAAGAGCAGGAAGCACGATGGGCAGATTTCTAGCAGGCGCTCTGATCGTCCTCCTCATCGCGGCGATCGCGTTCTTCATGTGGTCCAAGGTGAACGATGCGCGGCAAGAAGCACTGCAGGAGCAGATTGCGGCGATGAACAAACAGCTTTCGCAGATCAGCGACGAAAATACCCGGCTCAAAGCTGAATTGTCCAAAGTGCAGGGTGAAGAACAGAATCTGGCGGCCCAGAACGACGAGCTTCGCAAGGCAGTCGCGAGCGTGAAAGCGACCGGAAAGCTGCCCACAAATATCGAACTGGAATTGAACCCGCCCAAGTGAGAAAATCTTTGGTTAAGGCCGCTGCTCCACGCGCCTTTGCGGCGCGGCCTCTCCTTAATTTATTCCGCGTTGTTCTTTTTTGGCAGTAGGAAGCGCTGCCATTCGTCCAGAAAACCGAGCTGACGCAGGTTCGGCATGCGGTCGAGGTAAACCTCGCCTTTCAAATGGTCGGTTTCGTGCTGGATGACGCGGGCGTGAAAATCGTGGGCAGTAATGTCGAGCGGCTCGCCATCGCGGCCAAACGCTCTAACGCGCAGCTCCTTGAAGCGCGGGACCAACCCCCGCAACTCGGGGATACTGAGACATCCTTCAAATTCGTCGACCGTGCTGCGATCCAGAATCGAAACCTCAGGATTAATCAGTACGGTGAGGGGGACCGGCGACATGTCCGGGTAGCGCGGATGGTTCTGGACCTCAAGGACGGCCAACTGAAGGGGTAGATGGACCTGCGGGGCAGCTAGTCCAACGCCGCGATACTCGTACATGGTTTCGATCATGTCGTCGATCAGTCGCTGGAACTCGGGGCTTCGGATCTGGTCGACAGCCACCGGTTGAGCGGCGGTTCGCAGAGAGGGGAATCCGAGTCGTGCGACCTTCAGAATCATGATTTCGCGGGCTAGTGTCCTGACTTACAAGTTCCTTTGCAAGCCGCATCACCCAGAACCCACCCGACTTCATTCTCTCGCGCCGAAAATCGAGTCGCTAAGCCTCGGACCACCCACGACGGCGTTCCGCAAAGTCGGTCTGCCGCGGAACGGTTGTTGATCAATCGCAGAACCGTGCGAGGCTCTTCGCTTCGTTTTGGGTCACGCGACAAGATACGGAACTTGGTAAGCGGCCCACCTAGTTGGCCAGGGAGCTGCCAAGCTGCTCGGATTTCTGGCGCAGCAAGCTGGCCAGCCGGTCATAGCCCTGATCATTGAGGACGCGATTGAACTGATTGCGGTAATTCGCAATTACGCTGATCGCGTCGACATCGATGTCATAGATTTTCCAGTCCCCATCGACATTCTTCATCAGGTAGCTGACCCGTAGAGTTTCCGGACGGCTCTTGAGGTTGACCGTGCTGAAGACCTCGGCATGATCGCCATCGACGTGCTCGCGGTCGAATACGATGACGGAGGACTGGATGTCGTGCTGTACCTTTTCTACCGAGTATTGCTCGATTTGTGTGAGCACAACGTCCTCGATAAAGGTGGTGAAGAGCAGGACAAACTCCTTGCGTTGATCGTCGGTCAGGGTGCGCCAGTGATATCCGACCGTGGAACGTGCCATGCCGTTGAAATCGATGTGCGCTTCCGCGATGGTCCGGAGTTTCGCGCGGCGGTCGGTGGGGGCGATGTCTTTCTCCTTGAAGACCGCGATGGTCTGGTCCATCACGCCCTTGACTGTACTCATCGGATCGAGGTTGGGGGGCGGATGGTCGGCATGTACCGGAGCCGCGGCATAGAGGAGCGCGATCACGATTGCGGCCCCGCCAAGCAGGGCCGCGTAAAGAATCAGAGTCGTGCGACGCGAGAACCGGCGCCGCTTTTGCGGCAGGCGCTTCGTAACGAGGGCCAGCGCGGCGCGGTGGCTCGCCGTTCTGGACCTTGATTTCGAGCTCGACGGGCGGCCGGAGCCACTGATTTTCGAGCGTTCGGTTTTCATAGCCACACAGAACCCGACACCCGATCCGGGCATCCGCTACCCCCCAATTGTAGCCGAAGTGCGAGTACGATTGGACTAAAAAAGAAATCGCCCTCGCGTCAGGGCACCCGAAGGTGAAAACGCGAGGGCGGTCGGTATCGATTTCCTCTACTCGGAAGTTGGCTTAGGCAAATCCGTGAACCCGATAGAGTAACCGAGAAGATTCGTTGATCCTTGGGCCTGGCATTCGAAGGTGCTGGTGGCGTCATCGAACGGATAGCTGTAGGCAGACGGACAAGCCTGCTTCAGGTTCGCCAGCCACGGCTGGGTGTCCCCGGCCCAGATAGGATTGTTGCTCACGCAAGTCAGACTGGTTTCCGTAGGCCAGTCCGAGAAGAGGCTATTCGCGGAAGAAGTCGCGCACCCACAGCAGCCGCCGGTAGCCGCCGGCTGGTAGCAGGAAGTCGCATTGGCCCCCGTACATCCAAACAACTGGGAGAGATTGGTACTTCCGCCGTCTCCGTTGGTTATCGTAGCTCCGCAGTTAAGAACCGGATTGCTGGGGTTCCCGATGATATTGCTGGGGTTCCCGCAAAAGTCATCGGCGGACCACCAGCCTTCAAAACTTCCGCATTGCTGTTGGAAAATGCCCACCCCCGGAATGAACTGACTGCCGCAAAACTCACCCGCCGGGCAATCGCTTTGCTTGCTGCACTGGCAATACGAATTACCGTTCGAAGCCATGACGCACTGCTGGGTGAGGGGACACTGTGCGCTGCTGGTGCATTGCATGAAGCACACGCCATTGGTAGCGCCGGGGTTACCGTTGCACTGGAAGCCAGACGGACAACCTGCAGCCGGTGCGGGACCTTGGGTGCATCCCTGCGCGATCAGCATCAGCAGAGGCGTACCGTCAATAGGCTGTGCGAGCGGAACGCTCGCGGTAAAGGTGCCGTAGTCAAACTTGCAGTTCCCACCGGGCGTCGAACACCAGTAGAAGGTTGGAACCGCGCCTGGCGTCTGGGTGGAGGTCGGTAACGGCCCCATCCGTTCGCCGATGTTGGCACCGTTGATGTCCGTAATGTCGTAAAAGTCGGTGGCCTTGGGTCTGAAGGGTACACTCCGCGATGGTCGCGGGTTGCTGTCCGCCAACTCCCACGGGGCAATCTTGATTGGGAGCAAGGGGGTTAGTGTTGCAGTCTCCGGTCAGGCAGTTGGTTCCGTCCGGGCGACATCCAGTACGCGCACCAACTCCGCCGCTCCACCACACCGCGGAGGACACCTGCTGACCATTGAACGTGACGGTACCCTCGGGAAGACAAAAGATGGCGGTATCTCCAGCTGCAGGCAATTCCCAGTTCCACGGACTGGATGGACTAAAGCCGCTAAACGAGGTCGGAGTGGGGAGCGTATAAAAGCAGAGGTTGGTGGCGGTATTGCAACCGGCACCTGGTCCACATTCGGAACTGCTCGTGCACTGGCAATTTTTGCCGTCTGGAGTTGGAGACGAAGTTCCCGGACAAGCGAGGCTCCCGCTGGCCGTGCCGCGCATACAGGCGCCGGTGCTACCGTTGAAATTGTCCGTCAGGCAAGTCTGCGTGCCGCTCACCGCACAGACGGCGCGAAGCGCCCCGCCCCCACCAGATACCCAGACGGGTTGACTGCTGTTGTTGGTCACATCGAGTTCGCGCTGCGTTCCTGACGTGCAGGCTCCACTGGCAGTCGGAGTCGCAGGTGCGGTACTGGTCGCGGTGGTAGTTACCGTCGGGGTTGCCGGTGCAGTACTGGTCGCGGTGGCAGTTTTTGGTCGCCGCGTGGGTGACGGTAGGCCCGGGACCGCCCGAACTAGAACTGCTGTTACACGCGTTCATTGCGAGCAACAAGACTGCTGGAAGAAAACCGAGCAGGGGTACAATCGCCGATGCCTCATGTGCGCCTCCCTTTAGGCACGCAGGTGAGTCAGGACTTGGATCTTTCTCTCTCTGGCGGCAGCAGTCCCTTGGTGCTCAGCCGTCGTCACCGGCAACAGGCACGATCAAAAACCCAACAAATTTGCGTGAATTTGTTTAACACAACAAGTACCAAAAGACAGCACAAGATTAGAAGACGTCTTTAGAGCACGGAGCCTGAAGATGAGTGGAGTTTAAGGGCTCTTCTTTTCGCACCCCTCGTCGTCTGCGGTACTCGGCGCCGACGCCTGGCGAAAGAGAGTCTCCCTGGGCCTTAAATTCGATCGAAAAGGCCGACGCATCTGCGCGCGCTTACCTTTCGTCTTTGTTCCTAATACTCTCCTAGCTAGTCACCATTTTAGGAGCAGGGCGTGCTGTTTCGTGAGCTCAATCGTGGAAAATGCAAGACGTATTTGCTTGGATGCGAACGCACCCGACGCGCGGCGCTAATCGATCCACTGCGCGAAAACGCGGCGCGCTATCTGGCCGCCGCAGCCTATCACGGAGTCAGGCTTGACTACGTGATCGACACCCACACCCACGCCGACCACCTGACCGGAACTTGGGACTTGGCGTGGCTTGCGGATGCGAAAATCGTGATGGAGCGGCATGCGCCCGCGCCGCATGTCGACGTCCACGTATCGCATGGAGATATCCTGGAAGTGGGAGACCTGCGCCTCAAAATCCTGCACACGCCCGGGCACACGCCCGACGGAATCAGCATCCACCTGGAAGGACGCGTTCTTACCGGCGATACCCTGCTCATCGGCGGAACTGGGCGTGCAGATTTCGCCGGAGGCGATGCAGGCCAGCAATACGACGCAATCACCGGCGCGCTGTTCACGCTGCCGGATAGCACGCTGGTTTTTCCAGCGCACGATTATCGCGGCAATCAATTCTCGACGATTGGCAAAGAGAAGACCACCAATCCGCGCCTCGCTGGCCATTCGCGTGATGAATACATCCACATCATGAACGACCTGCGCCTGGCGTTGCCCGACAAGATCCAGGAGTCGCTGCAAGCGAACCAGTCGGCCATCGATGATGATTCGGTCGCGTTCCCCAGACTCGCGCAGCTCGAAGCGATCCGTCAGGTCGCCGCGCCCGAATTGAAGGCACGCATTGAAAGTGGCAATCCGCCGCTGGTGCTGGATGTGCGCGAACAAGACGAGTATGGCGGCGAGCTGGGACATATTGACGGCAGCCGGCTGATCCCCCTCAAGGCCTTGCCGCAGGAGGCTAGCACGCTGGAAGAGATGAAAAATCGCGAGATCGTGGTGGTATGCCGTGCCGGCGTGCGAAGCAGCACCGCCGCTGCGATTCTGACGGCGCTTGGGTTCGATCACGTGAGCAATCTCAAAGGGGGAATGCTCGAATGGCACGAAGCAGGCCTGCCCGTCGAGCGCTAGCTTCGCGGTCCCGACCCTCGCAGTCGGAACGGAGCTCGGTTTCGAAAACGAAAATGCTTGCGATGGTCAGGTCGATGGACTGGAGGGGGGTTGAGCGAGCGCTCCACGCGAACGCGGAACTGCTCAAGCATCGTGACACAAGGGGACGCAATTGGCTTCATCTTTGTTGCGGCGTGGACATCGGTGCTGACCAAGGCAAGGCGGCCGACAGTATCAAGACCGCCGAGGTGCTAGTCGACACCGGCCTCTCGATCAATCAGGAAGCCTTCACGGAGGGAAAGTGGAAGGCAACGCCGTTGTGGTTCGCGATTGCACGGGGCAGGAACTTGCCACTGGCCGAGTACCTGCTCAAACGGGGTTCGAACCCTGACTATTGCTTGTGGGCAGCGGCGTTCAATCGCGATGTTCCGGCGATCCGGCTTCTCGTGCGCCATGGCGCTAACGTGAACGATTCTTCGGTGGACGATCTCGCGGAGAACGAGTCTCCGTTCCTGGGTGCGATCAAGTGGAGCCACTTCGAGGCGGCCGAGGAACTGTTGAAACTCGGCGCCGATGTCAACTACCAGGATCGTAAGGGTATGACCGCGCTGCACTACATGCTCAAGAAGGGAACCGACAAGCGATTCTTCCCGATGCTGATAGCTCACGGAGCCAGAGGCGACCTAAGAAACAGTCAGGGCGTTTGCGCCGCGGAGTTGATGCGCAAGAAGAGAGACGGCGACCTCCGAAAGATGGCCGAGCAGCTGCGTACGAGCGCGCGAATGAACGTCCGTTGAATAGCTCGATAGGCGACCAACCGCTGAACCCCTAAGGCGACCGGCGCACAACCAAGTGCCCGATCGATGTTCCCCCGATCGCTCGCCCGTCCGACCGCGGCCTTGCGTGCATTTCCGTGAGGCCCTGCCCTATCCGCGCCAGATCTTCTCCCGGTACTCATGGACCGCCCGGTCGGAGGAGAATTTGCCTGAGCGCGCGATGTTCAAGATCGACATTCGGGTCCATTTGCGCTCATCACGATAAACCTTGGACACCTCGCCCTGACAATTGACGTAGGACTGGTAGTCGGCCAGGACCAGGAATGGATCCTGGTTCAGGAGCGAATCGAGTAACGGTTTGAAAGTCTGTCGATCGCCTCGAGAAAAGGCGCCGGACTCGATCAACTTGAGGACTTCCCCGAGTTCCTGGTTCTTTTCGACATATTCGCGCGGATGGTAGCCGTCGCGGACGAGCGACTGTACTTGCTCGGCGGTCATGCCGAAGAGAAAGAAATTTTCCTCGCCGACCTCCTGGCGAATCTCCACGTTCGCGCCATCTAGCGTGCCGATAGTGAGCGCACCGTTCAGGGCGAATTTCATGTTGCCGGTGCCGGACGCTTCCTTGCCTGCGGTGGAAATCTGCTCGGACAGGTCTGCGGCCGGATAAATGTGCTGGCTGGTCTTGACGTTGAAGTCGGGAACGAAGGCGACTTTGAGGCGGCCGCGCATCGCCGGGTCCTGGTTGACGACCTCGCCGACCGCGTTGATGAGCTTGATGATCAGCTTGGCCATCGCGTAGCCGGGTGCCGCCTTGCCACCAAAGACAAAGGTGCGTGGAGGAACCTCGAGGGCGGGATCGCGCTTGATGCGCTGGTAGAGCGTAATGATGTGCAGGACGTTGAGATGTTGGCGTTTGTATTCGTGAATGCGTTTGGTCTGGACGTCGAACATCGACTCGGGGTTCACCTTGATGCGGGCGGTGCGCTCGATCATTTCGGCAAGACGCCGCTTGTTGGCATACTTGATCAGCCGTACGGCGTCTTGAACTTCCGCATCATCCACAAACTCTTCAAAGTGCCGGAGATCGCGTTCGAGGTGCGCTAACCATCCATCGCCGATTTTGCTGGTGATGAGATAGGCGAGACCCGGATTGGAGACCGCCATCCACCGACGCGGCGTGACCCCGTTGGTAACGTTGGTAAACTTCTCCGGCTGCAGTTCGGCAAAATCGCGCATCACGGTTTCCTTGAGCAGCTCGGAGTGAAGCTCGGCGACCCCGTTGATTCTGTTGCTGCCGACCGCCGCGAGGTGCGCCATGCGAACGAATTTGTCACCGCTCTCATCGATAATGGACAGCCGGGCAAGGCGCGCATTGTCGTTGGGAAAGCGCTCTCGCACCTGGTCGAGGAATCGACGGTTGATCTCGTAGATGATCTCCAGGTGGCGCGGGAGCAGCCGGGCAAAGATCGGCAGCGGCCACTTTTCGAGCGCCTCGGGCAGCAGGGTGTGATTCGTATAGGCAAAGGTGTGGCGCGTAATGTCCCAGGCCTCGTTCCATCCAAACTGGTTAACGTCCACCAGCAGGCGCATCAATTCCGCTATCCCGATCGCGGGGTGCGTGTCATTGAGCTGGATCGCCCAGTACTTGTGGAACTCGGCCAACGCGCGCCGGCGCAGCTGATGCAAGCGCAGCATGTCCTGCAGCGAGCAGGAAACAAAAAAGTACTGCTGTTCCAGGCGCAGGATCTTGCCCTCGACCTGCTCGTCATTCGGATAGAGAACCTTGGTAATGTTCTCCGACTGGACCATGTCCTCGACCGCGCCGTAGTAGTTGCCAGCGTTGAATTGCTGGAAGTTGAACTCCTCGTGCGCTTGTGCCCTCCACAAGCGCAACAGATTCACCCACGGCACCCGATAGCCGAGGATTGGCGTGTCGTAGGCAACGCCGCGAACGATCCGGTCCGGAAGCCAGACGGCGCGCACCGATCCCGAGTCGTCGGTATATGACTCCACGCTCCCTCCGAATTGCACCAGGTATACATTTTCCGGCCGCGCGATTTCCCATGGATTGCCAAGGCGCAGCCATTCATCGCTCATCTCCACTTGGGAACCGTCACGGATGAGCTGACGGAAAATTCCGAATTCGTAACGGATCCCGTAACCGATGGCGGCCATCTGCTGGGTGGCCATCGATTCCATGTAGCAGGCCGCGAGCCGTCCCAGACCCCCGTTGCCGAGGCCCGGCTCCTGCTCCTGCCAGACTATCTCGCCGAGGTCCTGCCCGAGCTCGGTGACTGCCCGCTCGACTTGAGAGTAAATTCCCAACCCCACCAGGTTGTTGTGGAGGTGCGGTCCGAGCAGAAACTCCGCCGACAGGTATGCGACCACTCGCACCGGATCCTCGGTGCGAACGTTGGTACCGGCATACCAATACCCGGCCAGCAGACTGCGTACGGTAAGCGCGACCGCTGTGTACCAGTCGCGCTGGGTTGCGTAGCGCGGTTGGCGCGCGAGGGCGAGCGCCAAATTGTCCACGATTGCCTGTTTGATCGACTCAACCGAGAGGTTTTGTTGTGCCAGCATTATTCTGATCAGCTCCGCCGAGCTTGAATTCCGAACCTTTTATTAGAGCGGCCGAATGTTTGGGCGAAGTTAGGTTTCTGTTACGTGCCGACGAAAGCATTCCCGCCCAAACTTATCACCCACACCCAGATTTTGGGTGATTTGGCTTCGATTTCAAACCCGCACCGACTACACTTGAAGAATCTATGCAAATCAGTCCACTTGCCGGTAAGCCCGCCGAGGCTTCCCTTCTAATCGATGTTCCCAAGCTGCTGGCCGCATATTACTCGGGAAAACCTGATCCCTCGGTGCCCGAGCAGCGCGTGGTGTTCGGCACCTCGGGCCATCGCGGTTGCTCACTAGACAACTCGTTCAACGAAGCGCACATCCTCGCGACCACCCAAGCCATCTGTCTTTACCGCGCTGAGCAGGGCATCAATGGACCGCTTTATCTCGGTGTCGATACACATGCGCTGTCCGGGCCGGCGCTGGGGAGCGCCCTGGAGGTACTAGCGGCCAACGGCGTCGAGGTGATGGTGGATGCCGAGGGAGGATACACGCCGACGCCGGTAATTTCGCACGCCATTCTTTGCTACAACCGCGGCCGCAAGAGCAGTTTGGGCGACGGCATTGTAATCACGCCCTCGCATAATCCTCCCCGTTTTGGCGGCTTTAAATACGATCCACCGCACGGCGGCCCCGCGGACACCCAGGTGACCGCGTGGATCCAGGAACGGGCCAATGCGCTGATCGTCGACAGTCTGCGAGCTGTAAAGCGGATCCCGCTGGAACGCGCACGATCTGCGGCCACCACTCACCCGCACGACTACCTGAACTTCTACGTCAACGATCTCCCCTCGGTCGTCGACATGCAGGCGATCCGGGAAAGCAAGGTTCGCATCGGTGTCGATCCGCTGGGCGGCTCCAGCGTTTCATATTGGGACGCAATCGGGAATCGTTACGCCCTCAACCTCGAGGTGGTCAATCACACCGTCGATCCGACCTTCGCATTTATGACGGTGGACTGGGACGGACAAATTCGGATGGACCCATCGTCGGTCTACGCGATGGCCCGGATGGTCAGCCTCAAGGATCGCTTCGATGTCGCGTTTGCGAGCGACCCCGATGCGGATCGGCACGGCATTGTCAGTCACAGCCAGGGGCTGATGGAGCCCAACCATTACCTGTCGGTGGCAATCTGGTACCTCTTCACGAATCGCCCACAATGGTCAGCGCGGGTCGCGGTCGGCAAGACGGTCGTCAGCAGCAGCATGATCGATCGCGTGACTGCGCATCTGAGCCGGCGACTCATCGAGGTTCCCGTCGGATTCAAATGGTTCGTCGAGGGACTTATCGATGGCGCGGTCGGTTTTTGTGGTGAGGAAAGTTCCGGGGCGAGTTTCCTCAGGCATGATGGCACCGTGTGGACCACGGACAAAGACGGGCTGGTTCCCAACCTGCTCGCCGCCGAGATAACCGCACGCACGGGTCGCGACCCTGGTGAGCACTACCGCCAACTCACTGAGAAATTTGGGGAACCGGCCTATGAACGGGAAGATGCGCCCGCCACACCGCAACAGAAGGAACGTCTCAGCGGGCTTTCACCCGCCGATGTGAAAGCCTCGACACTCGCCGGTGAGCCGATTACCGCACGTCTGACCAAGGCTCCTGGTAACGATGCGCCGATCGGCGGCCTCAAGGTGATCGGCAAAAACGGATGGTTCGCCGCGCGTCCGTCGGGAACCGAGAATATCTACAAAGTGTACGCGGAGAGCTTCAAAGGCCGTGAGCACCTGGAAGCGATTCTTGCCGAAGCACGGACCATCGTCGACGAAGCGCTGGGCGGAGGCTCCGGATAGGCAATCACCCGACCCTCGTCAACGGATTGAGAACTGCTAGACCAATCAGCTCGGGCGCAAACCGAGCATTTCATCAAAGACGTCAGGGTTCCTTACTGGTCGGTAAGAAGAGCCGCTATTACTTGACCAGCTCGCGTGCCGCCTGGCGAAAATCAGGGGCATCGCTGGCGAAGTCGAGCCCATCCATACCGGCGTAGGGGTCGGGGAACTTTGCAATTTCCTCGGGCAAACCGTCGCAGTACAACTCGAGATCGTTGCCATCTGGATCATGAAAGTAGACGCTTTTGGTTACCCCATGATTGATCGCACCGATGATCCGAACATCGTTTTTCTTGAGATCGGCGTAAGCGGCGCGCAACGCCGCCTCGTCGCTCAGGCGAAACGCGATGTGGGACAGGCCGATCGAACGCTCGCGCGGCGAGGCAGCGTCGGGGCCGACCTCCAGAATTGCCAATTCATGATGGTCTCTACCGTGGCTCGCGAGAAATACCATCTTGAACCCAGCCTCGACCTTCATAA